>DASPYH010000284.1:0-7148 GCA_035636875.1 Mycobacteriales bacterium
GCACCTCCGGGGACCCGTGGGGAGACCAGCGCCGCCAGCTGCCGCCCGAGCTCGACCCACGGCGCGGCCAGCCGGCCGGCCCGCCGCACGGCCGCCCCCCGCGGCAGCCGTCGTACGGGCAGCCGAACGGTCCGTCGTACCGGCGCGGCGGCGGCGAGCCGCCGATCCCGCCGGACGGAGGCTGGCCGCCCCGCCGGCGCGGCCGCGGCGCCTCGGTGCTCGCCGGACTGCGGATCGCGGCCGCGGTGCTGTCCGTGCTCGTGCTGGTCGCCAGCGGGTTCATGTGGTTCCTCTACCGCGACTTCACCGGCAAGGTCGGCCGGGTCAACGCGATCGGCCGCACGGTCGACGACGTCGACGGCCGGGACCAGAACATCCTGCTGGTCGGCAGCGACGACCGGACCAACGCCACCGCCAAGGAGCTGCAGGAGCTCAGCACCACGCTGCAGACCACCAACAGCACCGACACGATGATCCTGGTGCACGTCCCGGCGGACGGCCGCACGGCGACGGCGGTCTCCTTCCCGCGCGACTCGTACGTCGAGATCCCCGGCTTCGGCCGCAAGAAGCTCAACTCGGCGTACATCAACGGCGCGACCAACGGCGGCCAGACCAAGCCGAACCCCGACCGCGGCCGGCAACTGCTGGTGCAGACCATCAGCGAGCTGTCCGGGCTGAAGATCGACCACTACGTCGAGGTCGACCTGCTCGGCTTCTACCGGATCACCAAGGCCATCGGCGGGGTCGAGGTGTGCCTGCGCAGCGCGCAGAAGGAGAAGGACTCCGGCATCGACCTGCCCGCCGGCAAGTCCGTGATCGAAGGCAAGCAGGCGCTCTCCTTCGTACGCCAGCGCAAGGGCCTGCCCAACGGGGACCTCGACCGGATCGTCCGCCAGCAGTACTTCCTCGGCGCGACCTTCCGCAAGATGACCAGCGTCGGCGTGCTGGGCAACCCGATCAAGCTCAAGCGGCTGCTGGACGCGATCGGCACCTCGCTGCGGATGGACCGCAACCTCGACCCGCTGCAGCTCGCCCGGCAGGTGCGCGGCCTCGCCGCTGGGAACATCCAGTTCAAGACGGTGCCCAACCTGGGCACCGCGGCGCGCAACGGTCAGTCCGTGGTGCTGCTGGACGAGCAGAAGCTGCCGGCGTTCTTCCGCTCGATCTCCAGCCCCGCCCCGGCGAAGGCGCCGGCGAAGACCGTGCCGCGCGACCAGGTGACGGTCGACGTGTTCAACGGCAGCGGCAGGGGCGGGCTGGCCACCAGCACCGCCACCGCGTTGCGCACGGCCGGCTTCCGGGTGGACAGCACCGGGAACGCGGACCGGCGCGACTACACCCGCTCCGAGATCCGCTACGAGGCGGGGCAGGAGGCGGCGGCCCGCACGCTCGCGGCGGCGGTGCCGGGCGCGACCCTGGTCGAGCGGTCCGGGACCGGCGGCTCGGTGCAGCTGGTGATCGGCTCGAGCTTCTCCGGGGTGAAGTCCGCCTCGTCCGGCGGGGGCGCGACCAGCTCCGCCGCGCCCGCCGCGCCCGCCGCGTCCGGCCAGCCGGCGCAGTCGCGCACCGCCGCGGACGCGAACTGCGTCAACTGACCCCGCCGATCGTGGTCGGGCCATCGGTCCGAGTCGCCGTACCAGTCGCCGTACGACGTTGACCGGACCAGGATCGACCCGATAGGGAGGATGGGTGCCCGCCCCCGACGCCCTCCTCGCCGCCGCTCTGGTCCGCGACCCGGCCGGACCGCTGCTGACCTTCTACGACGACGCGACCGGCGAGCGGACCGAGCTGTCCGCCACGACGCTGGCCAACTGGGTGGCCAAGACCGCCAACCTGCTCCGCGACGACGTGGGCGCCGGGCCCGGCGACAGGGTGGCGGTGCTGCTGCCCGCGCACTGGCAGGCCGCCGCCGTGCTGCTCGGTGCCTGGACGGCCGCCGCCGTCGTGGGCACCGACCCGGCGGGCGCGGTCGCGGCCTTCGCCGGCCCGGACCGGGTGGACGCCGCGGCCGGTGCCGGCGAGGTGTTCGCCCTCTCGCTCGCCCCGCTCGGGCGCGCCTTCGCCGGGGGTCCGCCGCCCGGCACCCGGGACTACGCGGACGACGTCCGCGGCCAGGGCGACCGGTGGATCGAGCCGCCGGTCTCCGACTCGGCGCTCGCGCTGGCGACGGCGGACGGCACGGTGACCGCCGGCGACCTGGTCGAGATCGCGTTGCGCCGCGCCGCCGAGCTGGGTCTGGTGGTCGGCGACCGGGTGCTGTCCACCGCGCCGTGGGACGGCCCGGCCGGGTGGATGGACGGCCTGCTCGTCCCGCTCGCCGGCGGCGCCAGCGTCGTGCTGACCGTGAACCCGGACCTGGACCTGCTCCAGATGCGGGTCGAGGCCGAGCGGGTCACCGCGACCCCCGGCATCGGCGTCCCCGGCGTACGCCCCCTCTGACCGCTGGCTCCCGGTGCGGGATGGCACCACGGAGTCGGGCCCGGGAGAGTCGATAGAGTCGGGTTCCCGGCGCTGAACGCGCCGGGGAGTCCGAGGAGGCTGGCGTGGACAAGGTTGTTGCCAGCGCCGCGGAGGCCGTCCGCGACATGCCGAGCGGCGCCTCGCTCGCGGTCGGCGGCTTCGGCCTGTGCGGCATCCCGCACGTGCTGATCAACGCCCTGCTGGAGACCGGCGTCACCGACCTGGAGACGGTCTCCAACAACTGCGGGGTGGACGACTGGGGGCTCGGCCTGCTGCTGGCCGCCAGGCGGATCCGCCGCACGACCGGGTCGTACGTCGGGGAGAACAAGGAGTTCGAGCGGCAGTTCCTGTCCGGCGAGCTCGAGGTCGAGCTCTGTCCACAAGGGACGCTGGCGGAGCGGCTGCGGGCCGGCGGCGCCGGCATCCCGGCCTTCTACACCCCGGCCGGCGTGGGCACCCAGGTCGCCGAGGGTGGGCTGCCCTGGCGCTACGACGGGTCCGGCGGCATCGCGCTGGCCAGCCCGGAGAAGGAGACCCGCCGTTTCGGCGACACCGACTACGTGCTCGAGGAGGGCATCGTCTGCGACTTCGCGCTGGTGCGCGCGGCCGTCGGCGACCGGCACGGCAACCTCGTCTACGACGCGAGCGCGCGGAACTTCAACCCGCTGTGCGCGATGGCCGGCCGGATCACCGTGGCCGAGGTCGAGCGATTGGTGGAGCCGGGTGACATTCCCGCCGAGCAGGTGCACACGCCGGGGATCTTCGTGCAGCGGGTGGTCGGCCCGGTCGGCGAGGACGGCAAGCGGATCGAGCGCCGCACCGTGAGGAAGGCCTGAGATGCCCCTGACCCGAACCGAACTGGCCGCGCGCGTCGCCGAGGAGCTCTGGGACGGCCAGTACGTCAACCTCGGCATCGGGCTGCCCACCCTGGTGCCGAACCACGTCCCGGACGGCGTGCACGTCGTGCTGCAGTCGGAGAACGGCATCCTCGGGGTCGGTCCGTACCCGACCGAGGACCAGGTCGACCCCGACCTGATCAACGCGGGCAAGGAGACCGTGACGATCCTGCGCGGGGCGTCCTTCTTCGACTCGGCGACGTCGTTCGGGATGATCCGCGGCGGCCACATCGACGTCGCGATCCTCGGCGCCATGCAGGTGTCCGTCCGCGGCGACCTGGCCAACTGGATGATCCCCGGCAAGATGGTCAAGGGCATGGGCGGCGCGATGGACCTGGTTCACGGCGCGAAGCGGGTGATCGTGATGATGGAGCACGTCGCCAGGGACGGGACCCCGAAGATCGTGAACGAGTGCAGCCTGCCGCTGACCGGCAAGGCCTGCGTGCAGCGGATCGTCACCGACCTGGCCGTGCTCGACGTCACACCGGACGGGCTGCTGCTGCAGGAGCTGGCGCCCGGCGTCGGCATCGAGGACGTCCGGCGGGCGACCGAACCACCGGTCGTCATCGAGGGGGAGCCGCTCGAAATGCAGGTGCCTGCCGGCGCATGACGTTCTCGGTGGTCGCGCGCGACCCGGCGTCGGGCCAGCTCGGGGTCGCGGTCGCCACCTGCACCCTCGCCGTCGGCCGGGCGGCGCCGTGGGCCCGCGCCGGGGTCGGCGCGGTCGCCACCCAGGCCTCGTCCAACCGCGGGTACGGTCCACGGCTGCTCCACCGGCTCGCCGCCGGGGACCCGGCCGGGGCCGCGCTGGACGACCTGCTCGCCGCCGACCCTGACGCCGACCAGCGGCAGGTCGGCGTGCTGGGCCCGCAAGGCGAGCCGGCGGCATGGACCGGCGGCGAGTGCCTGTCCGCCTGCGGGCACGTGTCCGGCGGCGACTTCGCCGCCCAGGGCAACATGCTCGCCTCCCGCTCGGTCGTCCCCTCGCTCGCCGACGGCTACCGGGAGGCGGCCGGGGACCTCGCCGCCCGGCTGGTCGCCGGCCTCGGGGCCGGCCAGGACGCGGGCGGCGACCTGCGTGGCCGCCAGTCGGCGGCGCTGCTGGTGGTGTCGGGGACGCGCGACGACGAGGTGCCCTGGGACGGCGTGCTGGTCGACCTGCGGGTGGACGACGCGCCGGATCCCGTCGCCGAGCTGGGCCGGCTGCTGCGGCTGCAGCGGGCGTACGAGACCGGCGACTGGGAGCTGCTCGCCGCCGAGGCGCCGGAGGGCGTGCGGGACCTGCACGCAGCGCTGGCCGCCGCGGCGCGGGGGGACCGGGACGGTGCGCGGGACGCGCTGCGGGCGTTGCGCGCCCGCCCCGGCTGGGAGGGTTGGCTGCGCCGGCTGCGGCTCAACGGCCGCCTCCCGGCGACCGACGAGCTGCTGCGCTACTGACGCGACGCGTCCACCAGTCCCCCTGACTTCGTCCGCTCCGGCCGCGGGCGAAAGCTCGTCGCGCACGCCACCGGCGGCGCTGACCTACCCCCATCGACGGGCCAGTCCGCGGGTGCGCCGACCAGCTGCTTGCGCCGGGGTGGCGCGGCTAGGGCGGTGACCACTTACGTTGACCGGCGTGCGAGTGAGGAGTTGCTCCGCCGAGTGCGCAGTTCGGGGGACGGCTGAGCAGCTACAGCTGCTCACCGGACGGGCGATCTGCGCAGTCGCGGTCGAGGTGCCGAACCCTGGTAGACACCGCGCTAGTCGGTGGCGGCTTCGGCGAGCTTGGCGATCCGGTTCTCCAGCAGGGTCAGCACGGGCAGCCGCTCGGCGTGAGCCCGCTCGTAGTCCCGGAGCTGGACCAGCTCCACCAGCTCCAGCGTGCGCAGCCGGCCGCGCAGCTGCGGCACGGTGAGGTGGTCGAAGTCCGGCAGCGGCAGCTCGTCGTGGGCGAGCCGGTCGCCGGGGGTCAGCCCGGCGACCTCGGCCCGGACGGCCTCGGGGACGACCACGGGCTCCGTGCGCCCGAACGGGACCGGCTGGTCCGGCCCGGCGCCGTCCCGGCCCGACCCGGCCAGTCCCCGCTCGATCTCGGCGTCCGCGGCCCGCGCGGCCAGCTCGTCGGCGGTGGGGTCGAGCCGGTCGATCCGGTCCGCGGCGCGGCCCGCGACCCCGGCGACCCCCTCAGCGGCCCTCGCCACCGAGTCGGCAGCGCCGTCGACCCGGCCACCCGTGCGGTCGGCCACCCGGCCCGCGGCCGCCGCGGTGAGGGCGGCGGCGTCGTCCACGGCGGCAGCGGCCCGGTCCGGCGCCGCGCCCGTCCGGGCCGCCGCCTCCCGCCCGCCGGTCGCCAGCACATCGTGGCCGCGCAAGGCCAGCTCGTCGTACCGGTCCCGGGCGGCGAGCCGGACCTGATGGGCGCGCCGGGCTGCGACGGTCGGCAGGTCGCTGAGCCGGGACGGCAGCCGGCGCAGCTCGTCGGTGGCGACCGAGGCGAGACCGACCGCTGCGGCGAGTGGTGAGGTGATGCGTCCTGTCATGTCTCCAGCCTGCCCCAGCCCTCGCCGCCCAACCCGCGACGGGGCCGTACGCGGGTTCGCGGCGGCGGGCGGTGAGGTGTGTATCCGGCGGGCAGGGGCACCCTGCCCGGACAGGCAGTGCCCTACCCGTCCGGCGCATGCGGGGACGGATCCGGCGTACGCTGCGCGCGGAGCGAGGGAAGGATGCCGTGACGGGTGAGCAGGAGCGGCCGGCCGGCGGTTCCAGCGTGGCGCGGCAGGCCGTCGCGCTCGACGCGATCGAGGAGATCGCCTGCGCACCGGCCCAGCCGTCGCTGCTGCTGGAGCTGTGCGTCGAGCGGGCCCGCGGGCTGGTCCGCGCCGACGGCGCCGCCGTCCAGCTCCTCGAAGGCTGCGAGGACGACGAGGACGGCGACCTGCTGTTCGCCGCCACCTCCGGGATGCTGCGCGACCAGCTGGGGGCGCTCCAGTCCGTCCGCGGCACCCTCTGCGGCGCCGCCGCCCGCCGGGGCGAGGTGGTTCGCAGCGCCGATGCGCAGCTCGACCCGCGCGGTAACCGCGAGATGGCCCGCACGCTCGGCATCCGGGCCACCGTGTCGCTGCCGCTGCGACAGCAGACCCGCGGCATCGGCGTGCTGCTGGTCTGCTCCGACCGGGCCGACGTCTTCGGCGACGAGGACGTCACGCTGCTGCGCCGGCTGGCCCGGGTGGCCAGTGCCCGGCTGGACTACGCGCTCGTCCGGGACGCCCGCCGGCGCAGCGAGGAGGCGCTGTCGGCCAGCCGGCAGAAATACCGCACCGTGCTCGCCTCGGTCGAGCAGGGCATCCTGGTGATGGACGAGTACGACCGGGTGTCGATGGTGAATCCGGCGGCCGAGCGGATCCTCGGCGAGCCAGCGTACGAGCTCATGAGCAAGCCGCCGTCCTGGCTGCTGCAGCGCGAGGACGGCTCGCCGCTGCCCCGGGACGAGCGGCCGGTCGTCGTCTCGCTGCGCGAGCAGCGGGTCGCGGGCGAGGACGCTCTCCGGCTGGTCCGCTCGGACGGCCAGGTGCGCTGGGTGAGCGCCACCGCATCCCCGCTGCCGCGGACCGAGGACGGCCGGCGCGCCGTGGTCGTGTGCTTCAGCGACGTGACCGCCCAGCGCGGCGCGGCCGAGCGGCTGCGGCGCAGCGAGCGGCTGCTGGCCGAGACGCAGCGGATGGCGTACGTCGGCAGCTGGGAGTGGCATGCGCCCGGGCCTGACCAGCGGTTCACCTGGACCGACGAGATGTACCGGCTGGCCGGCCTGCCCCC
>DASPYH010000285.1:0-4565 GCA_035636875.1 Mycobacteriales bacterium
GCGTCGCGTCGTCGCTCGCCGACGCCGACTGGACCGGGGTCGTCCGGGTCGAGGCCGCAGCGGGCTGGACGACCGAGCCCGCCGCCTGGCCGCTCGCGGTGCCGGCCGGCGGGTGGGCCGAGATACCGGTACGGGTGGTGCCCGCGGCCGACGCCCTCCCCGGCGACCACTTGGTCGCGGTGTCGATCGAGCACGGCGGTCGCGTGGTCCGCGACCTGGTCACCGTCGCCGTACCCGGCCCGCTCGCGGGCGAGCCCGGTGGGCTGGAGGTCGAGCTGGACACCCCGGCGGTCTCGCTGCGCCCCGGCGGTCGGGCCCGGATCCGGATCGTGATCACCAACCGCTACCGCAGCCCGGCCGATGCCACCCTCCAGCTGCTCGGCCCGGTCGACACCTGGCCGTTCACCCCCGAGTGGACGGTGCCGGTGCGGCTGGACGGCGACGGCCGACGGACCGTCGAGCTGCCGATACTGGTGCCCGCTGACGCCGCCGGCGGCTCGTGGTGGCTGCTGGCCCGCCTCGCCGGCGCCGGGCAGGTCGCCTACTCGGACTCGGTCCGGCTCACGGTCGACCGGTGATCGCGCAGTGGGATCCGCCTCTGGACGCGACCTCCGATCGGGTGCACCCCGGGGCGGCACCGTGAGCCTCGATCAGGTCGCGGCCTGGCTGGACGGGGAGCCGGTGCCGGCCGCGGAGGTGATCGCCGAGGTGACCCGGCTGCGCGCCGGTCCAGCGGGGAGCCGGCTGCCCCGCGACGGCACCGCGGACGGGCGCCAGCTGCGGCGGTGGATGGCGCAGCGGGTCGTGCTCCGGCGCCTGCTCGAGCGCGAGCGTGCCGAACGCGGCCTGGCCCCCGACGGCGGCTGGCCGGTCGGGGCCGATCCGGCGCTGCTCGGCGCCGCTGCCGCCGACGTGCTGGCAACCTCGGCGGCCGCCCGCGCGGTGTTCGCCGCGGTCACCGCGGGCGTGACGGTCGAGGAGGGCGAGATTCGGGCGCACCACGCCGACCACCCGGACCGGTACGGCCGTCCCGAGCGGTGGGTCGTGCGCCAGGCCTTCCTCCCCGCCGGGGCCGCGGAGCATGCCGCAGCCGCACCGGCGGCCGAGCTGCGAGCGGCGCTGGCCCGGGCCACGCCGGTGGAGGTCGACCCGGCGACCCTGCTCCCCGAGGTCCGCGCCGCCGCGCCGGCCGTCAGGCCAGTCCGGAGCGGGCTCGGGTGGCATCTGCTTGCGGTCGTCGCCGTGGTGCCGGCCGGGCCCGTGCCGTACCAGGAGGTACGCGACGAGATCGCGGCGCGGCTGACCGAGCGGCGGCGGCAGACGAGCTTCGCGCGCTGGCTGGACGCCCAGGTCGCGGCCCGGATCCGGCTGGCGCCCGGTTTCGAGCACCCGGCCGACCCGCACCAGCCCGACGCCACCCACCGGCACTAAAAAGGGGGTGTCCCGCGGACCTTCGGCGACGCGGCGGCGTCCACCAAGATCCCCGGGACACCCCCAAGGCGCCGGACGCGTTGACGAGTCACCGACGCACCGAAAGGGTGGGACCCATGAGCGACAGCGCGCAGATCGGGGTGACCGGGCTGGCCACCATGGGCCGCAACCTCGCCCGGAACTTCGCCCGGCACGGGCACGTGGTGGCCCTGCACAACCGCACCGACGCCAAGACCGCCGCGCTGGTCGAGGAGTTCGGCGGCGAGGGCATGTTCGTGCCGGCCCGGTCGATGGAGGACTTCGTCGCCTCGCTGCAGCCACCGCGCCGCGTGGTGATCATGGTCAAGGCGGGCGGTCCGACCGATGCCGTGATCGACGAGGTCGCGCCCCGGCTGGAGGACGGCGACGTGCTCGTCGACGGCGGCAACGCGCACTTCGCCGACACCCGCCGGCGGGAGGCGGCGCTGCGCGAGCGGGGCATTCACTTCGTCGGCACCGGCATCTCCGGCGGCGAGGAGGGCGCGCTGCTCGGCCCGAGCATCATGCCGGGCGGCACCAAGGAGTCGTACGAGAGCCTCGGGCCGCTGCTCGAGTCGATCTCCGCCAAGGTGGACGGCACGCCATGCTGCACCCACGTCGGGCCGGACGGCGCCGGCCACTTCGTGAAGATGGTGCACAACGGCATCGAATACGCCGACATGCAGCTCATCGCGGAGGCGTACGACCTGCTCCGGCGCGGGCTCGGGATGTCGCCCGCGCAGATCGCCGACGTCTTCAAGGAGTGGAACTCCGGCGACCTCGAGTCTTACCTCATCGAGATCACCGCGGAGGTGCTCGGGCACACCGACCCGGACGGGCGGCCGTTCGTCGACGTGGTGCTCGACCAGGCCGAGCAGAAGGGCACCGGCAGCTGGACGGTGCAGACCGCGCTCGACCTCGGCGTGCCGGTCAGCGGGATCGCTGAGGCGGTCTTCGCCCGGGCGGTGTCGGGCCATGCCGGGCAGAGGGCCGCGGCCCGCTCGCTGCCGGGGCCGGTCACGGACGGCACGGTCGGCTCCGACGGCTTCGTCGAGGACGTGCGGCGGGCGCTCTACGCGTCCAAGGTCGTGGCGTACGCGCAGGGCTTCGACGAGATCACCGCCGGCAGCGCGGAGTACGGCTGGGGCATCGACCGCGGCGCGATGGCGACCATCTGGCGCGGCGGCTGCATCATCCGGGCCCGGTTCCTGAACCGTATCCGTGAGGCGTACGACCGGGACGCGGCGCTGCCGTCGCTGCTGGTGGACGACTACTTCGCCGCGGTGGTCGGCGAGGGGCAGGACGCGTGGCGTCGGGTCGTCGCGACGGCCGCACAGACCGGAGTGCCGACGCCGGGTTTCTCCTCGGCGCTGGCGTACTACGACGCGCTGCGCGCGGAGCGGCTGCCCGCGGCGCTGATCCAGGGCCTGCGCGACCTGTTCGGCGCGCACACCTACCGGCGCGTCGACCGGGAGGGCACCTTCCACACGCTCTGGGCCGGTGATCGTTCGGAGGTCAACGCCTGACCCAGGTTGACAACCGTAGCCGGATGGCTAATCATATTAGCCGTGACAACTCGGTATCTGGACAGGCCGGACGGCCGGCTCGCGTACGAGGAGACCGGTGACCCGAGCGGCCCGCTCGTGGTCGCGTCACCGGGCATGGGCGACCTGCGGTCGACCTTCGATCGGCTGGCGGCGCACCTCGCCGCGAGCGGGACTCGGGTCGTGACGACAGACCTGCGCGGACACGGCGAGTCCAGCGCGGGCTGGCCGGACTACTCGGTGCGCGCGGTCGCGGACGACCTGCTGGCGCTGATCCACCACCTCGGCGGGCGGGCCGTGCTGGTCGGCAACAGCTACAGCGGTAGCGCGGCCGTGGTCGCCGCCGCCCGCGACCCGCAGGCGGTCGCCGGGCTGGTGCTCGCCGGCGCCTTCGTCCGTGACCGCCCGCTCGGCCCGGTGCAGCGGCTGATGTTCGGTCTGCTCCGGCTGCCGTGGCTGGGTCGCCGGCTGTGGACGGCCGCGGCCTGGCCGTCGTTCTTCGCCCGGAAGCCGGCCGACTACCGGCAGCGCCAGGCCGAGCTGAAGCGGAATCTCGCGGAGCCGGGCCGCTACGAGGCGGTCGTCGCGATGGCGTCCCCGGGTGGCCACAGGGCGACCGAGCCGGAGCTTCCGAAGGTGCAGGCCCCGACGCTGGTGATCATGGGAGGCAAGGACCCGGACTTCCCGGATCCGGCGGCGGAGGCCCGCTTCACGGCAGACGCGATCGGCGGCCAGGCGCGAGTGCTGATGGTCGACGGCGTCGGGCACTACCCGCAGACCGAGGCGGCCGAGTTGGTCGGCCAGGCGGTGGTGGAGTTCGTCCGGAAGGTCGCGTGAGCAGGCCGGGGCTGACTCCGGAGCGGGTGGTGGCCGAGGCGGCAGCGCTCGCCGACGAGCAGGGCGCCGCGGCGCTGTCCCTGGCGGCGGTGGCCGAGCGGCTCGGCGTACGGGTGCCGTCGCTCTACAAGCACGTCGGCGGCCTGGACGACCTGCACCGCCGGATCGCGCTGGCCGGGCTCAGGGACCTGACCGAGGTGCTCGGTGCGGCCACGATCGGCCGGTCTGGCGGGGACGCGCTGCGGTCCTGCGCGGGCGCCTGGCGGGAATACGCGCGCGCCCGCCCGGGCCGGTACGCCGCGGTCCAGCAGGCGCCGGACCCGGCCGACGCCGAGTTGCGGGCGGCCGGGGAGACCTTGACTGATCTGGTCTTCGCGGTGCTGCGCGGGTATGGGCTGGACGACGAGGAGACCGTGCACGCCACCCGGGCCGTCCGCAGCGCCCTGCACGGCTTCGTCAGCCTGGAGGCGATCGGCGGCTTCGGCCTCCCGCAGGGCGTCGACGAGTCCTACGACCGGCTCGTCGACATCCTCGACGCCGGGATCGGCGCCCGCAGCCGCTGACCCACGGCCCGGGGCGCGGGAACGAGCGCGGACACGTCCGCCCGCTCCGGGACCAGGTCCGTCGCCGGTACCACGGGCTCGGGGTGCGCCTGCACCGCCGGTCGCGGCGTGGGCACCGCGGGCTCGGGCTGCGCCTCCACCGCCGGTCGCGGCGTGGGCACCGCGGGCTCGG
>DASPYH010000286.1:0-2007 GCA_035636875.1 Mycobacteriales bacterium
GGACCCGGCGGCGGAGCGGACGGGTGGGGCCGTCTGAGCAGCGCGGCGTTCACCACCGCGTGCACCGCCCCGCCAGCCGCCACCAGCGACCCGAGCGCGACAACCCCGCGCCCCACCCGGCCGCGCCCGATCCCGCCGCGCCCGATCCCGCCGCGCCCGCTCACCGCGGCCCGGCGACCGCGGTCGGTCCGGAAGGCGAACCCCACGCGACGGCCGAACCAGGATGGAGGGTCCGTCCGGCGAGCACGGCGGTCGATCCCGACCGCCGCCGTCCCGCCGGCAGTCACGGTCCGGTCGGCAGTCACGGTCCGGTCGGCCGTCACGGTCCCGCCCGCTGCCATGGTCCGGTCGATCGCCGCAGTGCGTCGGCTGCCGCGGTCCTGCTGGCTGCCGCGGTCCTGCCCGCTGCCGTGGCCCTTCCGGCTGCCGCGGTGCTGCGTAAGCGGCCCGCGCCCGGCCCGCTCACGGAACCGGCCGGACCACGCGCCGCGCGGGGGCGCGTGCGACCGCGCGCGCCCGCAGCGACAGCGCGAGCGGGACGGCGAGCGCACCCATCCCCAACCCGCCCCACACCGCCGACCCGGCGAGCCCGAGCAATCCGGCGTGCGCGAGCACCGACGACGCCCACGTCCACAGGTAGAGCACGTACGGCACCGTGTCCTTCGTGGACGGTCCAGTCCGGACCACCGCGTCGAGAAGCCCCATCAGGACGACCGCGACCAGCACCCAGCCGGCGTAGTTGGACAGCGGGACCGTCGGCACGCCGGGCAGCGCCGGTGCCGGATCCGCCCACCGCCACTGCCCCGCGTCCACCATCTGCGGGTCCAGGAACAGGTCCCACGCGGCCAGCGCGGCGGCCGCGACCGGCACCCGTGCCATCCGGCCGCGGCCCTGGGTGAGCCGGGCGCCGACCAGGTACGCCGGCCACGCCATCATCAGCCACGCCAGCGGCACGACGACCGGCACGCCGAGCAGGGTGGCACCCAGCGTCCCGGCGTACGAGTAGCGCCCGAACGGGACGCCGGTCGACACCCCGACGGCCTCGGCGAGCAGGCCTCCGCCGGCGCAGACCACGAGCAGCGCCAGAGCGGCCCGCGTCCCGCGGGTCAGCGCCGCGTGCGTCAGGGAGGCGGCGGCGAACAGCAGCACGGTGAGCACCGTCAGGGTGTCGCGGACCTCGCCGCGGACGAGGGGATAGGCGACCTGGGCGAGCACCGTCGATGCCGCCAGCACCGCCGGGAGCCTGAGATCACGCACGAGCCGCCACCAGCGGCAGCCGTACTCCCAGCACCGCGAACGGCCGGGAGTCGCCGGGGAACAGGTGGTGACGCAGCAGGTCCACGAAGCCGATGGAACGGTAGAGCCGCCACGCCCTGGTGTCACCCTCCGGTGTGGACAGCAGCACCGCCGGCTGCGGCAGACCGTCCACGAGCGACTCCAGCAGCGCGCGGCCGACGCCGTGGCCCTGGTACGCCGGGCGGACGTGCAGCTCGGACAGCTCGAAGCCGCCGCGCAGCCACTCCTCGGCCACCGCCGGGTCAAGGGCGGCACGGACCTGGTCGTGCCACCACTGCCCGGGCGCCGTCGCGTACCCGTAGCCGAAGCCGAGCATCTCACCGGGTCTGCCGAGGCCGTCTCCCTCGCCGAGGGCCGCGACCGACCGGAACCCCGGCCGGCGGGTGTGCGCGACCGCGAACCCGGCGCGGTGGGAGCCGGCCTGCGGCGGGTAGCCCATCGCCTCGGCGTACACCGCCATGGCCTGCGACATCCGCTCGCGTGCCTCCGCGGGCGTCCAACGGACGATCTTCATGCCAGCGGGTCCCTGCCGTCCACCGAGCCGTCCGCCGCCTCGACCGCGAAGCGGGCGAACAGTTCCTCCGCGTACCACCGCTCCGCCGGCGTCCGCTCCACCACCGACCGGTGCGCGGGTCCCGCGTAGGCGAACTCGCGCAGCGCCCCGGCCGAATCCCACAAGCTGAACGTGCCCTGCAGACCCACCGGCGACTC
>DASPYH010000287.1:0-10051 GCA_035636875.1 Mycobacteriales bacterium
GTAGCCCTTGGCCTCGCCCGTCCGCGACGCGATGTACGCGGCGAGGGCGACACCGAGGAAGCCGCTGACCGCCTGCTGGGCGCTCTGCCTGCGTACCAGCCGAAGCACGAGCAGGAGCACGCCGGCGGCGAGCGCGGCCCATACCGCCGCGGCGAGTCCGGCCGCGGCGTTCACGCCGACGAAGACCACCACCGGCAGGCCGCTGTCGGCCAGGCCGCGCCAGCCACCGAGCGACTCGACCAGCAGCGGTCGCGGCCGATCCGCTGGCGCCGCCTCCCCCTCACCGGTCACGCTGGTCACGCGCCCGCCCGCTTCAGCTCATACCACGGGTTGAAGATCACCTTGACGCCGTCGTGCTCGGACACCCGGCCCCGGGCGACCAGCGCCCGGCCCGGCTCGATGCCCGGGATCCGGCGCCGGCCGAGCCAGACCAGGTGCACCGACCCGGACCCGTCGTACAGCTCCGCATCGACGGTCGGCACGGTCTCCCGTGGCGTGTAGACCACAGACCGCAGCCTCCCCGTCACGACGACGGGCTCCGCCTGACCACACCTCGCCACCGGCTTCGCGCCGGTCACCGCCACGTCGCCGCGGAGATCCTCCGCGTCGAGCTCCTGCGCGTCTTCTGTCAGCCGGCGCACCACGCGGCTGAGCCACCCCTGGCGCGCCGGAGCCGCCTTGTCACTCACACATCCAGACTAGCCGGACGACAGCCCGGTGCGCCGCCCGACGGACAGGGTCGGAACCGGCCGGCCCGCCGTGCCGGCAGGTTCGTCCGCCGACTTCATGGTGCGGCGCCCCGCCGGCGCCCCGCCGCGTTCCCGGTCGGCGGCTCAGCGACGACGGCGCCGACCCGAACGACGGCGAACCTGCTGCTCCGCGTCGGCCTCCGCCCGTGCCTCGACGAGCGGCCCGCCCTCCTCTGCCGGCTCCACCTCCACCACCGGCTCGCCGGCGGCGTCGAGATCCGCCTCGTCGACCACCGCGACGTCGACAGCGGCGTGTGCGCCGCGGGCCTGCTCCGCCTGCTCGGCCACCTCCTTGGGCAGCTGCAATGGCAGCGGTTCGCGTACCGGCATCGGCGAGCTGCCGCGGACCACGACGATGTTGCGCATCGCGTCCTCGAGCGTCGCGGCGCGCGCCGGGTCGGTCGCCGCCGGTCCGGTGAAGAGCGCGCGGACGAACCAGCGCGGCCCGTCCACGCCGACGAAGCGCATGCTCTGGAAACCGCCCTGCACCGGCACCCGTCCGGCCAGTTCGGCACCGAACCGGCCGTCCCTGTCCTGCGCCGTCCCGCCCTGCCCGGCGATCGAGCTGCGGATCTCGGCACGGACCTGATCCCAGATCGCGGCCGTCCGAGGTGCGGCGAAGACGCCGACCTGCACCTCGCTCCCGCGGTGCGACAGCGTGGCGGCGACCACCTGGCCCTCCGCGCTCACGTCCACCCGGATCTCGACGCCGGCCACCACCGGGATCCGCAGCGCACCGAGGTCGAGCCGCTCCAGATCGTCGTCCGGCGCGTCCGCCTCGTCCCATGGCCCCGTCGTCGCCGGCGTGTCCCGCTCCCGCTCGGTCTGCCAGGGCGGCGTCGCGTCCAGCTTCGCCCGCTCCGACCTGCGCGACCGGCGGCCGAGCGCCATCAGGCACCCCCGGCCGAGGCGGACGGCTGCACCGGCGCGACGTCGAGCCCCGCATGGCCGCCGGTCGACCCGTGGCCGCCGGCGCCGCGCTCCGAGGGGGGCAGCGCATCGACCGGCCGGAAGAAGGCGTGCTCGACCCGCTGGATCACCAGCTGGGCGATCCGGTCGCCACGCGACAGCCGTAACGGCCGCACCGGGTCGTGGTTGATGACGATCACCTTCACCTCGCCGCGGTAGCCCGAGTCCACGGTGCCCGGCGCGTTCACCAGGGACATGCCGCAGCGCGCGGCGAGCCCGGAGCGCGGGTGCACGAACGCGGCGTACCCGGCCGGCAGCGCGAGCGCCAGCCCGGTGGGCAGCACGACCCGCTCACCCGGTCCCAGCTCGGCATCGACGGCGGTCACCACGTCCGCGCCCGCGTCGCCGGGCAGCGCGTACGCCGGCAGCGGCACGCCCGGGTCCAAGCGCTGCACGAGCACCTCGACCGGCGGCCCCGGCGCGGGCGGTGCAGGAGGTGGCGACACAGCCGGCAAGGCTACCCGGGCTCGTCAGCGCGGCAGCGCGGGCTGCCGCCGGCCGCGCAGCTCGGCGGCGACCTTCTCGCCGAGCCCGCGGGTGGCACGGCGGTTCACCACGCCGCCGGCGACCGCCCCGGCGAGGAACGGGGCGAGGGTGCTGATGCTGCGGCCCATCCGGCGTACCAGCACCGTCCGCAGCTCCCGCTTGGCGGCATGGCCGAGGACAGCCGACAGGCCGGCCGCGCCAGCGCTCGGGTCGAGCGCGCGCTGCCGCATCCAGCTCATCAGGTACGCCGAGCCGCGCTGCCCGCTGCTGCCGGCCGCCGGCTGTCCGTAGAGCTCGTGCAGCTCGGCCACCAGCTTGATCTCGACCGCGGCGACCGCGACTGTCTCGGCGGCGAGCTGGACCGGGGCGGCGAGGTAGGCCGGCGGCGCGACGAACTCGACCGCGGCGAGCGCGCCGACCCCGGCACCGAAGGTTGCGGTGGTTCGGGCCGCGTTGCGGATGAGCGCGTCGGCGATCTCGTCGTCGGCACGCCCCGGGTGGTGGGACCGCAGGGCGGACGCGTCCCGGATGGGGATTCGCGGGGCCGCGTCGGCGACGACGTCGGCGAGCACCCGGCCAAGGCCCCGCAGGCCCGTCCCGGCGTCCCGACCGGCGCCGCGTGCCGTGGCGGCCATGCCCCGGGCCAGCGCTACGAGCTGGCCGCGCCGGTCGCCCGAGTCGTCGGTCAGCCGGGCGACGAGCTCACCCAGCCCCGGCTCGGTCGCGGTGGCGGGATCGGCCGGTCCGGCCGGACTGAGGTCAGCCCTTGCTGACGAGTCGCTCAGCGGGGCCGGGCGCGCCTCGCTGGGCCCGACCGCGCCGGACTCGGCCGGGCCGGAAATGCGGGGGTCCGTCGACGAGGCGGCGGGACCGGCAGGCCCGGCCGCGGCCGGACCACCGGGCCAGGCAGCGCCGGGATCGGCTGAAGCGGAGCCGGGATCGGCCGGTCGGGCCGTGCCTGGACCATCGGGCCAGGCAGCGCCGGGATCGGCTGAGGCGGAGCCGGGATCGGCCGGTCCGGCCGCGCTCGGGTCTCCCCGGGCGGCATCGGGGCCGAGCCGGCCGTGTTCCGCTGCGCCGCCGGCCGGACGCCGCTCGGACCGGCGTCCCGCGGGTGGGGGGACGGGGAGCACGACTGGGGACGTACCCCGCCGTCAAGCGGCGCAGTCGCGGCAGACGGGCTGGCCGTTGCGCTCGCCGGCGAGGCGGCTGCGGTGGTGGACGAGGAAGCAGCTGGAGCAGGTGAACTCGTCCTCCTGCTTCGGCAGCACCCTGACGGTGAGCTCCTCCCCGGACAGGTCTGCTCCGGGCAGTTCTAGGCTCTCGTTGAGCTCGGCCTCGTCAACGTCGATGGAGCTGGACTGGGCCTCGGCACGCCGGGCCTTGAGCTCCTCGAGAGAGTCCTCCCCGAGCTCGTCGACCTCGCTGCGGCGAGGCGCGTCGTAGTCGGTAGCCATGCTGGGTCACTCCTGAGGGTCGTGCGGGTGGCGTGCGGGCAACGCATCGGCGGGCGGTTTTGTGCCCGCCGGCGGCAGGGTCTCCGGGCGGTCCGGAAACCCCCTCGGCGCGGGGGCCGCGGAACGTTACCGTGCCGGTCGAGGGCCGCCATGCAGCGGCGCGCGGGAGATGTCGGGCCGCAGGCGTGCGGTGCTGCGCGAGCTCGGCTGGGTGTAGGTCGCCGCGAGCTGCACGGTCGACACCTCAGCAGGTCGGGGTCGCCGGCGTCGACGTGGTCGCGCGGCCGGGCCGGGCCACGATCCCCTGCCGCGCCTTGGCCAGCTCGGCGGCCGTGGACAGGCGCTGGTACGCCGGGCCGAGCGCGAGGTCGATCACCGCGTCCTCGCGCACGTCCCGGTAGAGCTTCGCGCCGGGCACCTGGCGCCGCACCAGGTCGGCCTGCCGCGCCCCGGCCGGCCCGTACCGCACCTCCGCGGACCCGGTGACCTGCCGGACGTCCGCCAGCGGGTCGTTGGCCGTCTCGAGCACGGCGAAGCCGCGCTGCCGCAGCAACCCGGACACGGTCCGGGCCAGCCCGGAGCGGTCGGTGGCGTTGTACACCCGCACCTTCACGGTGCGGGGGTCCAGTGGGGCGGTGCTCGCCGTCCCGCACACCGCAGCGCCCGCGACGCCGTGGCCGGCCCGGTCCAGCACTCGCAGCCAGACCGTGCCGGCCAGCACGGACAGGCCGAGGATCAGCACCAGGCCGGGCACCGCGCGAAGCATCCGGCGCCGGCGGTGCCGGGGCGGGGGAACCGGCCGGCGGGAGGGAACGCGCCCGAGCGGGCTCAGCGCCGCCACGACGCGAAGCCCTGCTCAGCGGCCGCACCGTGCGCGGTCCCCATAGGACAGAGGGTACGGCCGCATCGCCCGAACGGGTGATCATGAAGCGGCCATCAGGCGGACCCCGCCTCAATCGTTACCGATCCGCTCCCTGGACCATCCGCGGGTGTCAGTTCGGGACGGTGTCCGCGAGCGCGGTGCGCCCGGAGTCGGCCAGCGGCTCGATGACCCCTGCCAGCCCGGAGTCGGTATTGTCGACCATCGCGCCGGCCTTCTGGCGGGCGACGATGCCGGCGACCACGACGGCGAGCTTGAAGAAGCCGAACGCCACGTACCACGGCAGCGCGGAGACGTCCCGGCCGGTGCGCTCGGCGTACCAGGCCAGCACCTGACCTCGGGTGGGGAACCCGGGCAGCGCGGTGACCGACCGGGTCACCACGGCCGGGTCTCGGGCCCGCCCCTGCTGCCAGTAGACGAGCAGCAGGCCGACATCGGCGAGCGGGTCGCCGAGCGTCGACATCTCCCAGTCCAGCACCGCCGCCACCCGTCCGGGGTCGCTCCGGTCCAGCACCACGTTGTCCAGCCGGTAGTCGCCGTGCACGACAGGGCCGCTGGGCGAGGACGGCATCCGGCCCGCGAGGTCAGCGGCCAGCGCGTCCACCCCGGGCGCGTCCGTGTCCCGCAGCGCCTCCCACTCACCGAGCCAGCGCCGCACCTGCCGAGCGAGGTAACCGTCCGGCCGGCCGAAACCGGTCAGGCCGACCGCGTCCGGGTCGACCGAGTGCAACTCGGCCAGCACGTCGACCAGCCCGCGGGTCATCGCCTCCCGCTCGGCCGGGGTGTCCGCGTAGCCCGGCGGCAGCGAGCCGCGGGCGATCACCCCGTCCACCCGCTCCATCACGTAGAACGGCGCCCCGAGCACGTCCGGGTCCGAACACAGGTGCAGCGGCCTCGGCACCGGGACCGCGGTGCCGGCGAGGGCGGACAGCACCCGGTGCTCACGGGTCATGTCGTGCGCCGTCGGTCGGACGGCACGCAGCGGCGGACGGCGCAGCACCACCGAGCCGGCGGCACTGTCCACCGTGTAGGTCAGGTTGGACCGACCGCCGGCGATGGCCTGGACCGTGCAGTCTGCCCAGGCGGCCTCGTCCAGCACCCGGGCCAGGTAGGGCCCGACGACGGCGGGATCGGCCCCGGGGACCCTCGTCGGCGTCGGCTCCGCGCTCACGGCACGGACGCTACCGGCCTACACGTCGTCCGCGCCGAGCTCCTCGAGCAGCATGCGCAGCTCGGCGGCGACGGCCGGCGAGGCGGCGACCGTGATCGCCCCGGGCGGCCGGCCCCGCAGCCCGCTCACCACGGCGCCCGCCTCGGTCGCGACCAGCGCGCCGGCGGCGCGGTCCCACGGCTTCAGGTCCTGCTCGAAATACGCGTCCAGCCGGCCGGCCCCGACGTAGCACAGGTCGAGGGCGGCGGATCCGAGCCGGCGCAGGTTGGCGATGCGCGGCAGCACGCCGGCAAGCACCAGTCCCTGCGCGGCGCGGCGGCCCTGGTCGTACGAGAAGCCGGTGCCGACGACCGCACGGTCCAGGCTGGGCGCCCGCCACGGCCCGGCCAGCCGCCGGCCGTCCAGCCAGGCCCCACCGTTGCGCACCGCGCTGAAGGTCTCGCCCGAGGACGGGTCGTGGACGCACCCGGCAACCACCTCACCGTCCGCCTCGGCCGCGACCGACACGGCGTACTGCGGAATGCCGTAGAGGAAGTTGACGGTGCCGTCGATGGGGTCGAGCAGCCAGCGCACCCCGCTGTCGCCCGGCCGGCTCGCGCCCTCCTCACCGAGCACCGCATCGTTCGGGCGCAGCTCGGCCAGGCGTTCGACCAGCCAGCGTTCCGAGGCCCGGTCGACCTCGGTCACCGGGTCCGTGGGGCTGCTCTTCACCGCGACGTCGAGGCCGGAGTCCGCCGTCTCGGACCGGGCTCTCGCCTCGCGGACCAGCCGCCCGGCGCCCCGGGCCAACCGCACGGAAAGGTCCAGCAGGGCCTGGGGGTCGTGGGCAGGCGCTTCCGGCGTGAGCATGGGGAACATACGACCATGTCCCGTAGGGTCGGGAGCGGCGAGGGAGGCGGCCATGCCGAGGAGGAAGGCGACCACCGCGTTCGGGGTGGACATCGGCGGCAGCGGGATCAAGGGTGCGGTCGTCGACCTGGACCGCGGCGAGCTCGCGACCGAGCGCGTCAAGTACCTCACCCCGCACCCGTCCACCCCCGAGGCCGTGGCCGACGTAGTGGCGCGGCTGGTCCGGGAGGCTGGCTGGAGCGGCATGCTCGGCGCGACGTTCCCGGCGGTGATCAAGCACGGGGTGGCGTTCAGCGCGGCCAACGTCGACAAGAGCTGGATCGGCACCGATGTCGACAAGGTGTTCACCGACATCACCGGCTGCGACGTGACCGTGCTCAACGACGCTGACGCGGCCGGGCTGGCCGAGGTGCGATACGGCGCCGCGAAGGGTGTCGACGGGGTGGTGATCCTGCTGACCTTCGGCACCGGGATCGGCAGCGCGCTGCTGTCGGGCGGCCGCCTCGTGCCCAACACCGAACTGGGCCACCTGGAGCTCGGTGGCGTGGACGCGGAGAAGCAGGCCGCGTCGGCGGTGAAGGACAACGAGGGCCTGTCGTACAAGCAGTGGGCGAAGCGGGTGCAGCGCTACCTGGCGCACGTGGAGAAGCTGTTCAGCCCGGACCTGTTCGTGGTCGGCGGGGGCGTGAGCAAGAACTCCGACAGGTGGGTGCCGCTGCTGGACTTGCGGACCCCGATCAAGCCGGCCGAGCTGCTGAACAATGCCGGAATTGTCGGCGCCGCCCTGGCCGCCTACGAACGCTTCACCCCCTGACACGGCGCCGAGGGCACGGAATTGTCGGCGCCGCCCTGGCCGCCTACGAACGCTTCACCCCCTGACGGTTACAGGGCGTGTCCGCCATCCTCTCGTCTCGGTCATATCCGGGCGGTGTGGACGGACTGGCGCGGCAGGGGCGGGCGCGAAGTTACACTGGCACGGGCACGGGCACGGCCGGCCGGCACCACGGACGACCGCCCCGCTTCGCCCCAACCCCTGCCCGGCCGGGCAGTTCCCGTCGTGCGACCCCTCCTCCACGGAGAGGCACCGTTCGTGAAAGGGCGTTCGTGGCAGCCGATCCCCGCACCGACAGCACCGCAGGAGAATCGGACGTAGTCCGCGACGTCGCGGCGCGTCTGGTCTCCCGGAGCCGACACCAGGGATACCTGCATGCGGGCGAGATAACCCGCGCGTTCGAGGAGGCCGGGTTGCCGGCCTCGCACGGCAAGCGCATGCTCCGCACGCTCAGCGACTCGGGAGTGACTGTCATGGTGGATGCGTCCTCCGCCGCGCCGCAGCGCGGTCCGGCACGCACCGCACGCTCGCCCCGCACCGCCGCTGCCGCGGCGTCGACCCGCAGCACGGTGACCAAGAGCGCCGGTGGCCGGGAGAGCGCGCGGCCGGCGAAGGCGACCGAGGACGCCCCCGCGCCGCACGCCCGCGCTGTGAGCGGCCGCGACGGCGCGGCGCTCGCGGCGGTCCCGGAGCGGGCGCCGGACGAGCCGCCGACCGCGGCTCCCGGAAAGCGAAACCGACGCAAGGCTGCGCCGGCGGGCGACCGGGCCGAGCCGGCGCCGGGTCCGGCGGACGAGGCGGTCCCGCCGGCCGACCCGCCGGCGGGCGAGGCGCTCGTCGACGGCGCGGACGGCCTGGTGATCGACGAGCCGGTCGAGCTGACGGCCGCGGACGCCGGCACCGAGGAGGCGGAGGCCGAGGAGTTCACCTGGGACGAGGAGGACGAGGAGTCCGAGGCGCTGCGGCAGGCCCGCAAGGACGCCGAACTCACCGCCTCCGCCGACTCGGTCCGGGCCTACCTCAAGCAGATCGGCAAGGTGGCGCTGCTCAACGCCGAGGAGGAGGTCGACCTCGCCAAGCGGATCGAGGCCGGACTCTACGCGGCGGAGCGGGTGCGCCGGCTCGACGACGCCCGCATCGCCGGCAAGAAGGGCGAGCAGCTGTCCCCGCAGCTGCGCCGCGACCTGATGTGGATCGTCCGCGACGGCGAGCGCGCCAAGAACCACCTGCTCGAGGCCAACCTGCGGCTCGTGGTCTCGCTGGCCAAGCGCTACACCGGCCGCGGGATGGCCTTCCTCGACCTGATCCAGGAGGGCAACCTCGGCCTCATCCGGGCGGTCGAGAAGTTCGACTACACCAAGGGCTACAAGTTCTCCACGTACGCCACCTGGTGGATCCGGCAGGCCATCACCCGCGCCATGGCCGACCAGGCGCGCACCATCCGTATCCCGGTGCACATGGTCGAGGTGATCAACAAACTCGGCCGCATCCAGCGCGAGCTGCTCCAGGACCTCGGGCGCGAGCCGACCCCGGACGAGCTGGCCAAGGAGATGGACATCACGCCGGAGAAGGTGCTGGAGATCCAGCAGTACGCTCGGGAGCCGATCTCGCTGGACCAGACCATCGGCGACGAGGGCGACAGCCAGCTCGGCGACTTCATCGAGGACTCCGAGGCCGTGGTGGCCGTGGACGCGGTCTCCTTCACGCTGCTGCAGGACCAGCTGCAGTCGGTGCTGCAGACGCTCTCCGAGCGGGAGGCCGGCGTTGTCCGGCTGCGGTTCGGGCTCACCGACGGCCAGCCCCGCACGCTGGACGAGATCGGTCAGGTATACGGGGTGACGCGGGAGCGGATCCGACAGATCGAGTCGAAGACGATGTCCAAGCTGCGCCATCCGTCCCGCTCACAGGTCCTGCGCGACTACCTGGACTGAGCGGTTTCGCCTTCTGACGCGTTGACCTGCGGTTTCGCCGGCCAACGGGGTCAGCCGCCGACCCCGGACCTCGCCGCGCTGCTGCCGTCGTGGGAGCTGCACCTGCGGGCCGAGCGGAAGAGCCCGCAGACCGTCAAGGTACGGCGACGGCGTGCGCCGGTTCCTCGGCTGGTGCACCGCCGCCGGCCGACCGGCCGTGCTGGACCGGCCGACCGTGACCGCGTTCGTCGCCGGCCTGCTCGACCAGGGCGCGGAGGCGTCCACCGCCCGGTCCCGGCAGCTCGCACTCCGCCGGTTCTCCGCCTGGCTGGTGGAGGAGGGCGAGACCGGCACCGACCGGCTGCTCGGCGTCCGCCCGCCGAAGATCGACGTCAAGGTGACGCAGGTGCTCACCGACGACGAGGTGCGGGCGCTGGTCAAGGCGTGCGCCGGGCCGGAGATGTGGCACCGCCGGGACGAGGCGCTGGTGCGGCTGATGACCGAGAGGGGGATGCGGGCCGGTGAGGCGGTCGCGCTCACCCTCGGCGACGTGGATCTTGCCCGCGGGCTGGTGACGATCCGGCGCGGCAAGGGCGGGAAGGCCCGGACGGTGCCGGTCGAGCCGCAGACCGCGAAGGCGCTGGACCGCTACCTCCGCGCCCGCCGCGCCCACCGGCTGGCCGGCACCGACGCGCTGTGGCTGGGCGACCGGGGCAAGGAGTTCACCTACGCCGCGCTGCACAAGGGC
>DASPYH010000288.1:0-7805 GCA_035636875.1 Mycobacteriales bacterium
GTCGACGCTCGGAGGTTTGCCGTGGTGGTTGGACAGCTCACGGGACGGCGGATCGCGTTCCTCGTCGCGAACGAGGGCGTCGAGCAGGTCGAGCTGACCGATCCCTGGCAGGCGATCGAGCAGGCGGGTGGCCAGCCGATCCTGATCGCGCCGGACCGCGGCAAGGTGCAGGCGTTCAACCACCTGGACCGGGCGTCGAAGTTCCCGGTGCACCAGACGGTGGACGAGTCGTCGGTCGACGACTTCGTCGGGCTGGTGCTGCCGGGCGGGGTCGCCAACGCCGACCAGTTGCGCACCCGGGCCGGCGCGGTCGCGTTGGTCCGCGCGTTCGTGGACGCGGGGAAGCCGGTGGCGGCCATCTGCCATGCGCCGTGGACGCTGATCGAGACCGGGGCGGTGCGGGGCAAGACGCTCACGTCCTGGCCCAGCCTGCGCACCGACCTGACCAACGCCGGGGCGAACTGGGTCGACGAGCGGGTGCGGGTCGACCCCTCGGCCGGCTGGACGCTGGTGACCAGCCGCCGACCGGACGACCTGCCGGCGTTCTGCCGGGAGGCGGTAGCGGCGTTCGCGTCCTGATCGCCATGCCGGCGGCTCCTACGATCGGTGGGTGTCCACCGACGTACCGCTGCGGGTGCCCGCCGACCGGGTGAGCCCGGCCGCGCTCTGGCTCTGGGTCGCCGAGGGGGCGCTCGGCTGGCTGATCGTCGCCGGGGTCGTGGTCGGCGTCACGCTGGCGCTGCCCGGCGACCTGCCCGCGCCCGGACCGGCGCTGGTCACCGCGGCGCGCTGGCTGCTGGTGCCGCTCGCGGTGGTCGCGATCGCGGTCGAGCCGGTCTGGCGCTACCGGGTGCACCGGTGGGAGGTGACTCGGGACGCGGTCTACACGCTGGAGGGCTGGCTGAACCGGACCTGGCGGATCGTGCCGGTCGCCCGGATCCAGACGGTGGACACGACCCGCGGGCCGCTGCAGCAGGTGCTCGGGCTGGCCTCGATCAGCGTCCGTACGGCGTCGCACGCCGGCTCGACCAGCATCAAGCACCTGCCGGCACAGACCGCCGAGGCGGTCGCGCACGACCTCGGGATGCGGGCGAACGCGGTGCGGGACGAGGCGACATGAGCCGCTCGGAGCCGGTCGCCGGACGGTCGGGGCCGGTCGCCGGCTGGCCTGGACAGGTGGATCCGGGGGCGCGGCGGCGGTTGGACGTGCGGACCGTCGCGTCTCGGGTGCTGACCGTCTCGGCGCTGCGAAAGCAGTGGGGCCTCGTCGTCGGGACGGTGGCGATCCTCGGCCTGCGGGGAGGCTTCCGGGCCGCCGGCCTCCTCGTGGCGCTGGTCGCCGTCCTCGTCGTCTCCGCCGCGGCGGCGGTGGTCGAGTGGGTGCGCACGACGTACGCGGTCGGTGGCGGGCGCCTGGTGGTCGAGCGCGGGCTGCTTCGCCGGTCGCTGACCGTGGTGCCGCTCGACCGGATCCGCGGCGTGGAGGTCCAGGCGTCGGCGCTGCAGCGGCTGCTCGGCATCGCGACGGTGCGGGTGGACGCCGCGGCGACCGGACGGCACGGTGACGAGGCGGAGCTGGACGCGGTCAGCGCCGCCGACGCCCGGGAGTTGCGGGACGTGCTGCTGCGGGAGGGCAGGGATCGTCATGCCGGCCCGGCCTCCACCGGCGGTCCCGCTGTCGGCCGGCTCGGCTCCGGGGAGCCCGCCGGGGTCCTGGGCGCCCCCGGCGCGCCCGGTCCTCGCCTGCCCGGAGCCGGTGCCGCGGTGGCCGGCGCCGAGGGGCTCGGTGTCGGGGTGGCCCGCCCGGGCCCGCCCCGGGCGCCCGGCCACTCTGGCGGGCCGGGCGACCGTGGCCATGGTGGCGCCGGCCACGCCGGTGAGGCGGCCGGCCCGGCAGAGACCGGCACGTGGGTGGGCGCCGGGTCGCCGGGCGGTTCCGGTGGTGAGCGCCGTGCTGCAGCGCCGGCCGGTGCTGCGGGTGGGATCGCGCGCGGCGAACCGGACGTGGTGGTGCTGGCGCGGTTCCACCCGCGCTGGCTGCTCTACGCGCCGCTGGTCGGCGGCTACCTGCTCGCCCCGCTGGCCGCGCTCGGCGCCGCCGCCCAACTGCTCGACGACATCCGGCTGCCGGTGATCTCGGAGGACCGGCTCGGCAGGCTTCTCCTCACTGGCCCGAGGCTCTCGACGATCGTCCTGCTCGCGGTCGCCGCCCTGACGCTCGCCGTCATCGGCTCGGTGGTGACGGCGACCGTCGCCAACTGGGCCTTCACGCTGACCCGCCGGGGCGGCACGCTGGTCGCGGAGCGGGGCCTGCTGTCCCGCCGGCAGGTGTCGCTGGAGATCGACCGGATCCGCGGCTACGCGCTGGCCCAGCCGCTCGGACTGCGGGCGGCCGGCGCGGCCCGGCTCACCGCGCTGGTCACCGGGCTCGGCCCGGATGACGGCGAGGGCGTGCGCGGCCGGCGCGGCCAGCTGTTGCCGCTCGGCCCGGCCGCCGTCGCCCGGGACGTGGCCGCCGCGGCCGTGCTGCCGTTCCGGGCACCCCTGCGCCCGCACCCGCCCGCGGCCCGCCGGCGCCGGCTCGGCCGGGCGGTGGCGCCGTGGCTGCTGCTCGCGGTGGGGCTCGCCATCCCCGGCTTCTGGCCCGGGGTCGCGGTCGCGGTGGTGCTCGCCGCCCTGGGCGTCCCGCTGGGGCTGGACCGGTACGCCGGGCTCGGGCACGGGCTGGACGACCGGGCGGTGAGCGTCCGGTCGGGTTCGCTGCGCCGCAGTCAGGTCGTACTCGAGCGACGCGGCGTGGTCGGCTGGACGGTGCGCCAGTCGTGGTTCCAGCGGCGGGCCGGTCTGGCCACGGTGACCGTGGCGACCGGAGCGGGCACCGGCGGGTACGACGCGATCGACGTCGACGCCGCCGACGC
Organism: Mycobacteriales bacterium; assembly: GCA_035636875.1. Taxonomy (GTDB): domain Bacteria; phylum Actinomycetota; class Actinomycetes; order Mycobacteriales; family CADCTP01; genus CADCTP01. The sequence continues at coordinate 2,919 of DASPYH010000288.1, forward strand.
GGTCCGGCTCATGACCGAGGTCGACCCGCGCCGGGTCGGTCCGCTGGTACGCCGGCCGGCCGCCGGACCGGGCGCCGCCGAGTCCGACCACGGCAGATCGGACCTCCCGGCCCGACCGGTCGCTCCCCCCACTACGCTGGGCCGGTGACCGACGCGTCGACCGGTCTGGACGCCTGGCGCGCGCTGCCCGCGGCACAGCAGCCGGACTGGCCCGACCCGGCGGCAGTGCGAGCGGCCGCGGCGTCGCTGTCGGCGCTGCCGCCGCTGGTCGTGCCGTCCGAAGTGGACACCCTGCTGACCCGGCTGGCCGCGGTCTCCCGGGGCGAGGCGTTCCTGCTGCAGGGTGGCGACTGTGCGGAGACCTTCGCCGGCGCGACCGAGCCGGCGTTGCGGGCCACGCTGAAGACGCTGCTGCAGATGGCCGTCGCGCTCACCTACGGCGCCAGCCTGCCGGTGGTGAAGGTGGCCCGGATCGCCGGGCAGTTCGCGAAGCCGCGCTCGGCACCGACGGACGCGCTGGGCCTGTCGTCGTACCGGGGTGACATGGTCAACGACCTCGCCGCGACGGCGGAGGCGCGGCGGGCCGACCCCGGCCGGATGCTGCGGGCGTACCAGACGGCCGCGTCGACGCTGAACCTGCTGCGGGCCTTCGCGACCGGCGGCGAGGCCGATCTGGAGCGGGTGCACGACTGGAACAAGGACTTCGTCCGCACCTCGCCGGCCGGGACCCGGTACGAGCAGCTCGCCCGCGAGATCGACCGGGCGATGGCGTTCATGCGGGCCTGCGGGGTGCGCGACGACGTCCTGCACGGGGTGGAGCTGTTCTCCTCGCACGAGGCGCTGATCCTGGAGTACGAGCGGGCGCTGACCCGGCCCGGTCGGTCCGGCCGGAGCGAGCGGGCGGCGTACGACCTGTCCGGGCACTTCGTCTGGATCGGCGACCGGACCCGGTCACTTGACGGGGCGCACGTCGAGTTCGTGTCCCGGCTGGCCAATCCGGTCGGGCTGAAGGTTGGCCCGACGGCGACCCCGGAGGTGGTCGCGGAGCTGGTGGAGCGGCTCGACCCGGACGCCTTGCCCGGCCGGCTGACGCTGATCTCCCGGATGGGCAACCGTCGGGTGCTCGACGCGCTGCCGCCCATCGTGGAGAAGGTGGTCGCGACCGGCCACCCGGTGGTCTGGCAGTGCGACCCGATGCACGGCAACACCGAGGAGAGCGCCAGCGGCTACAAGACCCGCCACTTCGAGCGGATCGTCGACGAGGTCCGCGGCTTCTTCGAGGTGCACAGGGCGATGGGCACCCATCCCGGCGGCATTCATGTCGAGCTGACCGGCGAGGACGTCACCGAGTGCCTCGGCGGGGCGCAGGAGATTCGGGACGCTGACCTCGCCGGCCGGTACGAGACCGCATGCGACCCTCGGCTGAACACGCAGCAGGCACTGGAGCTGGCCTTCGAGGTGGCGGAGATGCTGCGGGCTTAGGGCGTGTCCGCGGGACACGCCCTAACCGCTGTCCAGCAGCGTGCGCACCTCCTCGTCGCCGGTGGCGGCGAAGTCGCGGTAGTACCGGCCGACCGCGCCGAACGGTCTCGGTGTGGCCAGGCAGACGAGCTGGTCGACATCGTCGGCGAGCAGCGCGCCGGCTTCCCGGGGCGCGACCGGGACGGCGAGGACGAGCCGCGACGGGCCTTGCATCCGGACCGCGCGCAGCGCCGCGCGTGCGGTGGCGCCGGTCGCGAGTCCGTCGTCGACGACGATGGCGAGCCGGCCGGTCGGCGACAGCGGCGGCCGGTCGCCGCGGTACGCCCGCTCACGCCGGGCCAGCTCGGCGCTCTCGGCGGCGACCACCTCGGCGACGTCGTCCGGACTGAGCCGGGCCCGGCCGATCACCACCTCGTTGTGCACCACGACGCCGCCGCTGGCGATGGCGCCCATGGCCAGCTCCGGATGCCAGGGCAGGCCGAGCTTGCGCACCACGAACGCGTCCAGCGGGAGTCCGAGCCGCCGGGCGACGACGGCCGCGACCACCACGCCGCCGCGGGGGAGGCCGAGGACGACGCCGGCGCCGGGGTCGACCGGTCCGAGCACAGCCGCGAGCCGGTCGCCGAGCTGCCGGCCGGCGTCTGCCCGGTCGGCGAACGGCAACCGGACCGGCGTGGGCGGCGGCGCGGCCACGCCCGGACCGTACTCCCCCCGGAGGCTACGTCTCTGCTCCGCGTGGCGGCGCAGAGTCGTAGCCGCCGGGGGCGTGGGGCCGGCTGTCTCTGCTCCGCGTGGCGGCGCAGAGACGCAGCCGCGCCGAGGGGTCGGCTCCGGGACGGAACTACCGGACGGATCCCGCCGCGGTGACCGGGTCGGCGGTGACAGCGCCGCGCCGGCCGAGCAGCGACGGGATGGTGGCGACCGCGACGGTCAGCTCGTCGAGCAGCCCACCGGTCAGCGCCTGCGCGCCGTCGCACAGCGCCCGCTCCGGCTGCGGGTGCACGTCGACCATCACCCCGTCCGCGCCGGCAGCCATGGCCGCTCTGGCCAGCGGCAGCACCAGGTCGCGCCGGCCGGCCGCGTGCGACGGGTCGACGACGACCGGCAGGTGCGAGAGCGCGTGCATCATCGGCACCGCGGAGACGTCGAGCATGTTGCGCACCGCGGGCTCGAAGGAGCGCACTCCCCGCTCGCAGAGGACGATGTCGAGGTTGCCGCGCTGGGCGACGTACTCGGCGGCCATCAGCCACTCCTCGTACGTGGCGGTCAGCCCGCGCTTGAGCATGACCGGCCTGCCGGCCGAGCCGACCGCCTGCAGCAGGGCGAAGTTCTGCATGTTGCGGGTACCGACCTGCAGCATGTCCGCGTACTCGCAGACCACGTCGATGTCCGCGGCATCGACGATCTCCGTGACCACCGGCAGGCCCGTCTCGGCCCGCACGTCCGCCAGGATGCGGAGCCCGGCGACGCCGAGCCCCTGGAACGCGTACGGCGAGGTGCGTGGCTTGTATGCCCCGCCGCGCAGCAGCGTCGCCCCCGCCCGGCGCGCCTGCTGCGCCGCGGCCAGGGTCTGCTCGGCCGACTCGACCGCGCACGGGCCGGCGATCAGCGTGAACGTGTCCGGGCCGATCGGGACGCCGCGCACGGAGACGGTCGTGGTCCGCTGGTGGTTCTCGCGACTCACCAGCTTGTACGGCGCGGTGATCCGGACGACCTCGGCGACGCCGGACAGCAGGCCGACGTCGACGGACTCGAGCACATCCTCGTCGCCGACCACGCCGACGATGGTTCGGGTGACACCGCGGCTGACGAACGCGCTGCCGCCCGCGGCCTGGACGTGCTGGACGACGGCTTGCAGGTCCGCCTCGGCGGCGGTCGCCGTCATCACGATGACCATGTCGTGTCTCTCCCGGGATGAGTCGAGCCCCGGACCCTGTCGGTCCGGGGCTCGCAGGACGGGTGGGGGAACGGCTGCCTAGGGCACGCACCGACCCGAACCGGGGGACCCGGACCGGCCGGCATACGCAAGGCCCGTCGTTCCGCCTCGCCGCCTCGGCGGAGGAAAGCGCCGCACGTGCGGAAGGTTACCGCACGTCAGATCCCGTAGATGGTGACGGTGGAGCCGCGCTTGCGCTGGGAGCCGGGCTGCGGGCGCTGCGCCACCACGTTGCCGATCGGCAGCGAGCGCACCTTGACCTCGAAGCCGGCGTCCTGGAGCTGCTGGCGGGCGAGGTCGACCGGCAGTCCGAGGACGTCTGGAACGGACACGTTCTCGGAGCCGGTCGACACCAGAATGCGCACCGTGGTGCCGCGGCGGACGTTCCCGGCGGCCGGTTGCTGGGAGACGACCAGGCCCCGATCGACGTCCTCGCTCGGCTGGTCGACCAGCTGCGCCGCCAGCCCGGCACGCTGCACCGCCGCGCGGGCGTCGTCGCGGGAGCGGCCGACCACGTTGGGAACGGCCACCAGCGGCGGACCGGAGGACACCACGACCGTGATCATGTGCCCGCGCAGCACCCGGTTGCCGCCGCCGGGCTGGCTGCGGATCACGCGGCCGGAGGAGACCCGGTCGCTCGGCTCCTCGGTGACGCTCGCCTCGAGCTCCGCCGCGGACACCCGGGCCGTGGCGGCCTGCTGGGTCAGCCCGGCCAGCGGCGGGACCACGACGAAACGGCCGCTGCCATACCACCAGGCCGCGCCGCCGGTCGTCAGCGCGAGCGCGAGCACGCAGAGCAGGCCGACCCAGAGCCGGCGCCGGTGCGCGCGCTGCTCGTCCGGCCAGCGGCTTGCGGTCGCCCCCGGCCGCGGCGGTCCCGGCGGGCCCGGCGGGCCCGGTGGGCCCGGGGAGAGCGGCCGGTACGGCGGCAGGGCCGTGGTCGCGTTCGGCCGCCCCCTCGGTCGGTCGAGCGGCAGCAGTCCGGTCCGGTCGCCATCGCCCCGCATGCCCGGCCCAGCGCCGGCGAGGAGACCATGCGGCGCCACCTCGTAACCGGCCGTGACTCCCTCGACCTGAGGGGCCGCGATCGTCGGGGCGTCGGTGGTCTGCGACGGGGCGCCGGTGATGTAGCGCGGCGGCACCCGGCGCAGCCCGAGGTCGGTCCGCACCATCGCCAGCTCGGCGAGGAACGCTCCCGCGTCGGTCGGACGCGCGCCCGGCTCCCGCCGGGTGGCCCGGGCGACCAGCTCGTCCAGCCCCGGCGGCAGGTCGGGGACCCGGTGCGAGGGCGGCGGCACGTCCTCGTGGACGTGCCGGTACGCCACCGCGATCGCCGAGTCGCCCGAGTACGGCGGGGAGCCGGTGAGCAGTTCGTACAGCAGGATCCCGGCCGAGTAGACGTCCGTGCGCGCGTCCGCGCTGCCGTACGCGACCTGCTCCGGCGCCACGTACGCCACCGTGCCGAGGAG
>DASPYH010000289.1:0-2069 GCA_035636875.1 Mycobacteriales bacterium
CGCCGGCGTGCGGGGATAGAAGTCGGCCCTGGCGGTCCGCGGCCAGAACGGCAGCACGAACGACAGCGCCTGGACCAGCACCAGCACCGGCAGCGCCGCGAGGACCACCCCGCGGGTCGGGGACGCATGCCGCCAGCGCAACGCCGCCAGCCCGAGCAGCGCGAGCGTTCCGGCAGCGAGCAGCACCGGCACCGGCAGCCGGCCGGCGAGCTGGCCCAGCCGGCCGCGCTGCCCGGCGTACACCGTCGCGCGCCAGGTGACGAAGCCGATGCCGAGCGCGGCCACGACCCAGACGGCCGCCGATACGCTGCGCCGCCAGCGGGAGGCCGGCTCGCGCAGCACGCCCCGTCGCAGCGCCTCGTAGCCCAGCGCCGCCAGCACGGCGACGAAGAACCCGAACAGCGAGCGCAGCCGGTAGACCACGTTGTCGGAGAAGATCGGCAACTCCTGGACCAGCGCGAGCGGCGGCCCGCCGACCCAGCACAGCATGGTGACCGTGCCGAGCGCGGCGGCGAGATAGCCGCGGACACCGCCCGGGACGCCCGCCACCGGCCGGGCCGCGACGCCGGCGATGGCGAGCAGCACCGCGGCGACACCGGCGTACGCGATCACCTCCACCGGGTTGACCGGCCCGAAGTACGGGCTGCCGGCCAGCGTCGTGCCGAAGGCGTCCGGGACCAGCGCGGTGAGCAGCGACCAGCTCGGCAGGTGCCGGTCGGGGGCCTGCCCCCGGTCGAACGCGCCGGCGATGCCGGCGTACTGGCGCAGGAAGGGCAGCACCTGCACGGCGGCCAGCCCGACACCGAGGGCGACGCCCGCGGCCGTCAGCGCGGCGCCGGTCGTCGCTGCTCGCAGCCGGCTGCCGTGCTCGCCCACCAGCCGGACCACCGCGTACGCCGCGGCGGCGTAGAGCGCCCAGCCGGTCACCGCCGGGAAGCCGCCGAGCAGCATCGAGGCGACCACGGCGCCGAGGAGAGCCACGCCCGCCGGGCGGCGCCGCTGCAGCAGTCGCTCGACCGCCCAGAACAGCGCCGGGACCAGCGCCGCCACCTTGGTGTGCGGCCAGTTGGTCCAGGTGACCAGGAAGCCGGACGAGGCGAAGACCAGGCCGCCGAGCACGCCGGCGGCCCGGGACAGTCCGAGCCGGCGGGCGAACAGCAGCGTGCCGCCGATCGCGGCAAGCAGTTCCAGCAGCTTGCCGACCGCCGGGGCGTACCAGGTCGGGAGCAGCAGGTACGGCAGGCCGAGCGGGGAGAAGAGCGACAGGTGCGGCACCGCCCCGAGCGGCGTACCGCCCACGGTGTACGGCTCCCAGGAGGCGAAGTCGCCGTGCCAGAGCCGGTCCCGGAACTCGGCGACCGGCGGCACGACGGAGTCCACCGTGTCGCCGACCACCGGGAGGTGCGGCGTGAAGCCGGTGGGCTCGGTCGCGCTCCACGGCGGCTCGGTGCGCAGCAGGTCGGCTCCGTGGAAGACGCCGGCGCCGACCAGCGGCAGGCCGATCCCGCACAGCACGAAGACGGCGGCCAGCACGACGGTCCACCGGTCCAGCGCCGCGGCGGACCGGGCGGGAGCCGAGGGGCGCTTCGGCACACAGTCCGCGCCACGGTCCGCCCGAGCGTCGGGTAGAGGGTGTGGCGGCTGCGGACACGCGGGCAGCACCGTGGTAGGCAACGCGGAGCGTGTCCTTGAGAGCACGGCGAGTTAATATAGGGGACAGCGGCCGGGTTTCGGTCCGGACCGACTTGATCAGGGCTCCGCGGGGGCCCGTTCGGCGGGTTGGGTCGTCTCGCCGGCGCCAGTCCGCCCCGACGGGACGGATCCCTGCGTCTCGCCGTCGACCACCGCCCGACGCCCCCACTCCAAGTCAGGGTCGCGGACGTGCACGCCATCGTGGTGCCGGGGACGGCGGATCCGCTCGGCGACAAGCAGACCGGCGAGGACTGCGATCGCCAGCGCGGTCACGACCGCCCCCAGGGGCCGCCGGGCCGGCGTATACGTCAGCGCGACCTCGTGCGTCCCCGCCGACACGGCGACCGCGACCAGCGCGTGATCGGCCTTGCGCAGCG
>DASPYH010000290.1:0-2488 GCA_035636875.1 Mycobacteriales bacterium
CGCCAGCACGAGCACCGTGTGCCGCCCGAAGCGCAGCAGCACCGCGGCCTGGACGGTGGCGACGGGCGGCAGCGCGCCCGCCAGCGCGGCGGCCTGGTGGTGCAGCGCGAGCAGCGCCGCGAGCAGCAGCGTCGGCGCCACCGGCGGTGGTCGGGTGCCGTACCGGACCGTCCAGGCGAGCGCGGCCGCGCCGAGCACGACGGCCGGACCGGGTCCGTCCGGCCGGACCGCGGCGGCGACCAGCCCGAGCACGCCGACGAGCGCGACCAGGCCGGGGCCCGACAGCCGGCCGGGCGCGACCAGCAGCGCACCCGCGCCGGTGACCAGCAGCGCCGCGCGCATCAGCCAGGAGACCGCCGACCAGCGGCGGGCGGCGGCGAGACCGGCGCGCAGCGCGGGCGGCGGCTTCACCGCGTCACCCGCGGCGCCCGGGCCGCCCGGCTCACGTCCTGCAGCACCAGGTCCAGGCTGCCGGCTCCCCGCCACGGCACCACCGGTACGCCCAGCTCGGCCAGCCGGAGCAGGTCGAGCTCGCGGCGCAGCCGCCACAGCCGGAACGCCAGCTCGGTGTAGTCGCCGCGCTGGTCCGGGACCGCGGTCGGCGGCAGCGTGTCCACCGCGACCACCGGGCGGCCGGCGTGGGCGAGCGCGGCTACCGCCTGCAGCGGGGCCGGACCTGCCAGCGGGCTGAGCAGCACGACCAGGGCGTCGGCGGCGGCCAGCGCGGTGAGCTCAGCCGCCGCCAGCATCCCGGTCGCCCGGCTGGACCCGGCCCCGTCCCGCACCGGCTTGGTGTCGAGCAGCACATCCAGGATCCGCACCAGGTGGTTGCGCCCGTTGCGGGCCGGCACCGGCCGGTAGCGCTGGCCCAGGTCGACCAGACCTACCCGGTCGCCCGCGCGCAGGTAGTGCTCGGCGATCGCCGCGGTGGCACGCACGCCGGTGTCCAGGCAGCTGTCCGGCGGCCGGCCGAGGTCCTGCCGGCTGTCCAGGCAGAGCAGGACCTCGGCGTCGCGGTCGGCGTACGTCGCGGTCACGTGCAGCTCGCCGGTGCGGCCGGTGACCCGCCAGTTGACCCGCCGCAGCCGGTCGCCTGGGATGAACGGGCGTACGCCGGCCACGTCGCCGCCCTCGCCCGGACGCCGGGACCGGTGGGTGCCGACCAGCGCTTGCGCGCGCGGCACCGTGTCGGTGGCGCCGAAACCCTCACCCAGGGGCCATGTGGTGGTCACCGCGACCCCGCTGGTGACCGGCGGCCAGCGCAGCAGCCCGTACGCACCGGTCGCGTGCACCGTCGCCGGACCGGCCGGCCGCCGGCCCCAGCGCCGCGTGCGCACCTCGATCGGGACGTCGACGTGGGCACCGGCGCCCGCGATCACCGCGCGGGCCGGCGGGCTGACGCCGGAGGTCGCGTCCAGCCACGTCGGCAGGGTGAGCACGACGGCCGCGACGTCGAGGGCGTCCGCGGCGTCGTCCGATGACACCGTCACGGTCGCGGTGATCCGCTGGCCTTCGAGCAGCGCCCGGCTCGGCACGCTCAGCCGGACCGAGGGCGCGCCGTGCGGACGGCCGGCGAGCGCGAGCGCGGCGCCGATGAGCAGCGGCCCGGCGAGCACGACGAGGTCGGCGCGCCGGAGCAGGACAGCGACCAGCAACAGCCCGCCGCCTGTCCCGACCGCCCGACCGAGCGCGGCGGTGGGGCGCCAGCCGGTGGGCGTGGCCATCGTCAGCGCGACTCGGGACCGGGCGGATGGGTACGGCCGCTCGGGGCGGACCACGGCTGGGGCGGCCCGTCGGGTGCCGGCGAGCCGGGTCGCTGCGGGCCGGAAGGACTTGGACCGCCCGGCCGGACCTGGCCACCCTGACCTCGCCGCTGGTACCCGCCCGGGCGGACCGTCGGCGGCGCCGGCACGTCGCGGAGCACCTCACGTACCACGTCCTCCGGCGCCACCCGCCGCATCCACATCTCCGGCTTGAGCGTCAGGCGGTGCCCGAGGGCGGCGATCGCGACCGCCTTCACGTCCTCGGGGGTCACGTAGTCGCGCCGCCGCAGCACCGCATGGGCACGGGCGACCAGCATCAGCCCGAGCGCGCCACGCGGCGACGCGCCGACCAGCACCTGCGGCCGGCGCCGGGTGGCGGCGGCGAGGTCGACGCAGTAGCCCGCGAGGGTGTCCTCCACCTCGACCTCCTCCACGGCCCGCTGCACCCGCAGCAGCGCGTCCGCCCGCAGCACCGGCTCCAGCGCGACCGCCTCCTGCCGCCGCGCCACCCGCCGGCGCAGCACGTCCACCTCCTCCTCCCGGTCCGGGTAGCCGAAGCCGACCCGGAGCAGGAACCGGTCCAGCTGCGCCTCCGGCAGCGGGTAGGTCCCCTCGTACTCGATGGGGTTGGCGGTCGCGATCACGTGGAACGGCGCCGGCAGCACGAAGGTGCGCCCCTCGACGGTGACCTGGCGCTCCTGCATCGCCTCCAGCAGCGCGGACTG
>DASPYH010000291.1:0-9191 GCA_035636875.1 Mycobacteriales bacterium
GACCACCTGACCCACCTCGACGCCGCGATCGGCGACGCCGACCACGGCATCAACCTGCGCCGTGGCTTCCAAGCGGCGGTGGTCATGCTGGACGAGACCGACCTAGCCACCCCCGCGGCAGTGCTCGCGACCGTCGGCCGGGCACTGATCAGCAAGACCGGAGGGGCGTCGGGACCGCTGTACGGCACCGGGTTCCGGCAGGCCGCCAAGAGCCTGGGGGAGGACCCGGACGTCACCGCGGTCCAACTCGGCGCTGCCTTGCGAGCCGCGCTGGACGGCATCCAGCAGCTCGGCGCCGCGAACGAGGGTGACAAGACGATGGTGGACGCCCTTGCCCCGGCGGTCGGCGCATACCAGACGATCGTCGATGCCGGCGGCGATCTTGCCGAAGCGACCCGCGCGGCGGCCGACGCCGCCGCGCGCGGCCTGCGGGCCACCATCGGCCTGCAGGCGCGCAAGGGCCGGGCCAGCTACCTCGGCGCCCGGACCATCGGCCACGAGGACCCCGGGGCGGCGTCGACCGTGGTCATCCTGTGCGCCCTCGCGACCACCACCGCCGGGCTCACCACCGAAGGCAGGGCGCCATGACCGAGCGCAGCGAGGTCGTCGGCTGGCTCAGCCGTCTCATCGGTCGTAGCCCCAGCCAGCGAAGGGAGGAGGCGTGATGACGGCGGTGACCACCCGGTGGGCCGGCTCGGGGGTGGCCCCGGGCACGGCCGTCGCGGCGTCGTGGCGGGCCGACCGGCCGGTACCCGCCCGCACCGGACCGATCGACCCGGGCCAGATCGAGCGGGCGTTCCAGGCCGTCGCCGCCGACCTGGACCAGGTCGCGAACCGGGCCCGGGCACAGGGCCGGCGCGCGGCGGCGGACATCGTCGCCGTCGGCGCGCTCATCTCTACCGACCCGGACCTCGTGGACGCCGCGCGGCGCGCGGCAATCACCGCCGACCCGATGCGGGGCATCCACGACGCGGTCGAGTCCTATGCCCGAACGCTTGAGTCGCTGCCGGACGAGACGCTCCGTGAGCGGGCCGCCGACGTCCGCCAGGTCGGGCGGCGGGTCATCGAACGGCTCGCGCGGACCGGCGGAGGCGTCAGCGTCAACCCGTCGACCCGTCGTTTCGTCCTGATCGCCGACGAACTCGGGCCGGCAGACCTGCTCGAACACCTCGGTCAAGGCCTCGTCGCCGCGGTCGCCGTGCGCGGCGGCGCCAACTCCCATGCCGCGATCGTCGCCCGCTCGGTCGGGCTGCCGCTGGTCATCGGCGTCGCCCCGGGGCTCCTCGACCTGCCCGACGACACCTCGCTGCTCGTCGACGCTGACGCCGGGCTGGTCGTGGCGGACCCGCCGCACGCCCAGGTCGCCCGCGCCGACGAGGCTTCCGCACGCGACGGGCAGCGTCGCGCGGTACTCGCCGCCGGCCGGGGACGGCGCCATGTCACCGCTGACGGGCAGCGGTTCGGGCTGCTGTGCAACGTCGCCTCCGACACCGAGGTCCGGGTCGGCCGGGACAGCGGCGCGGAAGGGACCGGATTGCTGCGCACCGAGCTGCCGTTCCTGCACGCCGACCGGTGGCCCACGGAGGCCGACCATCGGCGGGCGCTACGCCCCATCCTGGCCGAGGCCGCCGGGTGGCCGGTGACCGTCCGCCTGCTGGACTTCGCCAACGACAAGATCCCGCCGTTCCTCGCCGGTACACCGGCAGGGCTGCGGGCGCTGCTGGACAACCCGGCGGCGCTCGCCGCCCAGCTGCGGGCCGTGATGGAGCTGGGCCGCGGCGTCCAGCTGCGGATCATGGTGCCGATGGTCACCGCGGACACCGAGCTGGGGGTCGTCCGCGCCGCCGCCGACGCCGTTTCGGCCGACCTCGGCGTTCCATCGGTGCCGGTCGGTGCGATGGTCGAGACCGTAGCCGCCGTCGAGGCGATCGACGAGCTGTGCCTCGCTGCGGATTTCCTGTCAATCGGTACCAACGACCTGACCGCCCAGGTCCTCGACCTCGACCGCACCGACCCGCGGGCCCGGCCGGAGCTGACCGCCCACCCGCACGTGCTGGACCTCGTCGCCCGCGTCGTCGCCGGCGCGGACGTGGCAGGCCGGCCGGTCAGCGTGTGCGGCGACGCGGGCGCCCACCCCACCACCCTGCCCCTCCTGCTGGGGGCCGGAGTACGCAGCTTCAGCGTCGCCTGCGCCCGCATCGACGAAACCCGCTACCGGCTGCTCCACCTCGACACCACCGCGTGCGCCGGAATCCTCGCCGAGGCGCTGGGCCTGCGCGACGCCGACGAGACGGCCGCGCTGGTACGGGAGCGGGTCAGGATGGTCCTACCGTGAATCACTCCGCGGTCACCGCGCCCACCCCGCCGCCCGCGCGCCCGGCGCCCAGGTCCCGCGACAGCGCCCGCGCCGTGGAGCGCACCGCGTCGGCCAGCCGCCCAAGCTGGCCCGCCTCCAACAGCCGCTCGGCCGGCCCGACGATCCCCAGCGCCCCGACGGCCCGCCCGGACCAGTCGAACACCGGCGCCGCGAGCCCGGCGTCGCCCAGCGTCGCCTCCTGGTCCTCGACCGCGAACCCCCGCTCACGCGTGGCGGCCAGCCGCTGGCGCAGCGCCTTCGGGTCGGTCACCGTCCAGCCGGTCAGCCGCTGCAGCGGCCCGGCCAGCAGCCCTTGCTGTCGGTCGTCGTCCAGGCTGGCCACGATCGCGTGCCCGAGCGCGCACGCATGCCACGGCACCGAGGCGCCCACCTCCAGGATCTGCACCAGGTCGTCCGGGCGGAACGCATGGTGCACCACGACGACGTTGTGGCCCGACAGCACCCCGGCCCACACTGCCTCACCGGTCTGTCGGGCCAACAGGTCGGCCCACGACGCCGACCGCGCCCGCAGCTCCGAACCGTCCAGGTACGCGTTGCCCAGCTGCAGCACCGCCGGGCCCAGGGCGTACTTGCCGCCCTCGGACTCCTGCACGACCAGGCCGAGGCGCTCCAGCGTGCGCAGCATCGTGTACACCGTCGGCTTCGGCACCTCGACCAGCTCGGAGATCTCCGACACCCCCAGCCGCGGGGTACCCGACGCCAACGCCAGCAGCATCCGCGCCGCCCGATCCACCGCACGTGTCACAACAATCCCCTCGGCACAGCCGATCCATATTCGGCTAGACGGAACGGTAGACGACCAATGGTAGGCATCGTCCTCATCTCCCACAGCAGCGGGCTCGCCGCGGGCGCCGCCGAACTGGTCGCCCAGATCGCCGGCGCCGCCCGCGTGATACCCGCCGGGGGCACCGACGACGGGCGGCTGGGCACCAGCACCGACCGCATCGCCGCGGCCATCACCGCCGCCGACAGCGGCGACGGCATCCTGCTCATCCCTGACCTGGGCAGCTCCGTGCTCAGCGCACTGTCGCTACTGGCCGACCTCGACCCGCAGCACGACGGGAAGCAGATCCGCCTCGCCGACGCCCCGTTCATCGAGGGCGCCGTCGCGGCCGCCGTCGCCGCCAGCGCGGGACTCGACCTCGCCACCGTCGCCCATGCCGCCGAGGAGGCCCGCGATGCCCGCAAGCTTTGAACCCCCGCAGGTCGCCAGACCCGAGCAGGCCACCGGCGCCGTCGAACGGGTCGTCATCCTGCCCAAACACCTGCACGCCCGCCCCGCCGGGCAGATCACCCAAGCCGCAGCCCGCCACCGGGCCACCACCATCGAACTCACCGCCGGCGACCGGCGCGCGAACGCCCGCAGCGTCCTCGCCGTCATGGGCCTCGGCGCCGTCATCGGCACCGAAGTGCGGGTAATCACCGCGGGCCCCGACGCCGACGCCGTCGCCGACGAGGTCGTCGACATCCTGCGCAGCCCCGAGAACGACCAGTAGAGGCCGTCACGTAACTCGGTTCGGCTGGTGCGGCTGCCGGCGCTGGTCAGTCGGTGGCCGGCGATCCGACGGGCCCGGTTGGGGCACAGTGGGGGTATGCCGAAGGTGAGCGTGTACCTCCCGGATGACCTGTATCGCGAGGTGCGCGCGCGCCACCTGCCGCTCTCGGCGTTGACGCGGTCCGCCGTCGAGCAGGCGCTGCGCGCAGCCGACCGACACGACTGGGTCGCCCGAGTACGGTCGCGGCCGTCCCGCCAGGAACGCCCGGTCGACACGGCGCGCGTGATGGCTGACGTGCGGGAGGAGTTCGGCGGTTGATCGTCCTGGACGCATCGGCCCTGGTCGACGTCGTGCTCGATCAGCCACCGGCTCCGTGGTTGCTCGACCAGATCTCCGGGGAGGACGTCGTGGCGCCGTCCCATCAGCCCGCCGAGGTGCTGTCCGCGGTCGGCCGGCTCTTCACCGTGCTGGACATATCGTCCAGGCACGGGCTCCAGTAGGAGAGCGAACCTCAGACAGCGGCGCTCCGGTCCGAGGCGGAGCGCCGCGGGCTTCGACTGCCCGATCACTTCACCGTCCCCGACCGCGAGCTTTGGGAGCGCGGCTATGCAGCTGAAGCAAAGCGGTCGCTCCTGCCGGTCGCCCGTACGCTCGATGAGGCCCTCGCCGTCGTCTGGCCATTCCTCGACCCGCTGCTCGATGGGACGGCCCGCGGCGCCTGGGGCCCGCGTGATGCGTGCTGGGCTTCATGACGTCGCGACGAGCCGGGTCATGCTGACGAACGTCAGGCCGTCGCCGAGGCCGAGCAGCAGCCGCGCGGCCAGCGCCAACCACAGGGGGTGGGCGGTGGCGAAGATCGCCTGGCCGGCGGACATCAGCAGCGCTCCCGCCACCAGCGGCCGGCGGAAGCCGAACCGGTCGACGACGACGCCGACCGGCACCTGGATGACGCAGTAGACCGCGAGCTGCAGCACCGAGAACGCGCCGAGACCGGCGGCGCTGATGCCGAACCGGCCGACCGCGTCGTCGCTGGCGACCGCCAGGGAGAACCGGTGGAACACCGCGACCACGTACGCGGACATCCCTGCCGCCCACACGATCCAGGCTGTGCGCCCGATCCGGCCGAGCGGTGCGACACCCCGACCCGGCGGCTCCGCTCGCTGGACGGCACCAGCCGTCGCCATGACGTCCCTCCTTGCTTCCGGCAGTTCCCTCCCCAGCGTCCGGCACCCGGCGGGAGGATCCCAGCGAGCGCTCTCGCCCAGTGAGAGCGCCTCCGGCGAGTACCACCCGCGGGACCCGACCGAGGGACCTGCGGCTGCCGTGGCCACCCGGCGATCCACGCGCGCCCCAGCTCCTGGGTCGATGGAAGGTGCCCGCCCTCGCTTCTGTTTCTTGGACAGGACGATCTCGGGCGGGCACGGGCCTGACCGCTCAGGCAGTCGGATCGGGTCCCTGCCGGAGGGTGTCGCGCAGCGCCTCGAGCGCGGTGAAGCGGGGCTTCCACCCCAGCTCTTGCTTGGCCCGCGTCGTGTCCATGATCGCCGGGTGGCTCGCCGCCTCCACCCACTCGGCGGCGGGCGGCAGGAACGGCAGCGCCGCCAGCGCCCGGGCCGCGGCCCGCACCGGGGCGGCCGGCACGGGTAGCGGGAGCACGCCGACCTCGCGGGCCACGTCGGCCGTGGTGAGGATTCCGTCGGCCGCGATGTTGTAGGCGCCGGGCGGCCCGGCGGCGACCACGCACTGCCGCAGCGCGCGCCCGACGTCCTGTTCGTGCACGAACTGCAGCGGCAGCGCCGGCACGAACGCCGGGACCGGCACCGGTAGCCGGCCGACCCGCCCGGCCAGCCGGCGACCCAACGGCGCCAGCGGCCCGGGCAGCAGGTCCTTCGCTCCGACGGCGTGCGGGCCGAGCACGATCGGCGGGCGCAGCAGGTAGAGCGCGAGCCCGGGATGCGCGCCGGCCTCGGTCCGCAGCAGGTGCTCGAGCTCGGCCTTCTCCTGCGCGTAGAACAGCCGCGCCGCGGGCCGGACCGGCCAGTCCTCCGTCATCCCGACCGGGTTGTCGGAGTGGAAGCCGTACGCCGCCACCGAGGAGGCATAGACGAAGCGGCGGGCGCCGGCCGCGGCCGCGGCGCGGAAAGCGTTCAGCGTCCCCTCGACGTTGATCGCCCGGGTGGTCTCCCGCGACGCGGCGCCGGTGATGAGGAAGGCCAGGTGCACCACCACGTCGGCGTCGCCGAAGGCCTCGCGCAGAGCATCGGCGTCGCGCACGTCCCCGCGGCGGTACTCCATCTTCGTCCAGCCGTGCGTGGCCGGGTCGAACGGCCGCCGGGCGATGCCGATGATCCGCGCGACCCGGTCGTCCGCCTGCAGCAGCGGCACCAGGCCGAACCCGAAGGTCCCGGTCGGACCGGTGACGGCGACGGTGAGGTCAGTCTCGGTGTCAGGCACGTCATTCGGCTACCCGTCCTGCGGACGCGGGAATCAGCCGGTACGGCCGTGGCCGGCGCCTGCCGCAGGTCTGCGGGCTGGTGCGCCGCGGCAGCGGAGCGGCATTGCCCGTCGGTAGCCCTGGGAGCTTCAGGGAGCCGGCGTCAGCGCCGCAGCCTGGCACCCCGAAGTGTGGCCGGACCCTCGCCGGCGGCTGGGAGCTTCGGGGAGGCCCGCGTCAACGCGGCAGCGCCGCCACGTCCGTCACCGTCCGCGTGCCGCCGTCGGCCGTGAAGCTCAGCCGGTAGGTCGCGTCGGCCAGGCGGGTCCGCAGCTCGGCCCGGGCGTCGCCGGCGCGCCAGGCCATGGCCAGGTCCCCGGGCGGAGCGTCGAGCAGGGTGAACTCGCCGCCGAACGCCGGGTGCGTGCAGCGGAAGCGGATCAGCCGGGTCAGCGCCCGCACCACCGGCTGCCGGAGCGCCTCGCCCACCTCGGCCTCCGTGTAGCAGCGGCGGTTGATCTCCCGCGCGTCCGCGTTGCGGGCGGCCAGGTCGGGCTCGTTGCGGCCGGCGAGCAGGCCGACGTAGTAGACCTGCGGGATCCCCGGCGGGAACAGCTGAAGCAGCCGAGCGAGCAGGTAGCGCTGGTCGTCGCGACCGACGGCGTCGTACGCGGTGCAGCTGACCTGGTAGACGCCACCGCCGCCGCCCCGCACGGTGCTCGCCCGGCTGGTGCCGCCGCTGTTCCGGGAGATCGTCGCCACCAGCGCGTCGATCTGCGCAGCGGACAGCAGGCCGCCGTCCGCCGTGTCCCGGCCGCGACCCGCGTCGACCATGCCGATGCCGTCGTGGGTGTCGAGCACCGTCACCGCGTTGGCGGCCCGGCGGCCCATCCACTCGCGCAGGGGGCCGCCGTCTCCGCTGAAGACCGCGTGCAGGATCAGCGGCGCGAGGACGAAGTCGTAGACCCAGTCG
Source organism: Mycobacteriales bacterium (assembly GCA_035636875.1). GTDB lineage: Bacteria > Actinomycetota > Actinomycetes > Mycobacteriales > CADCTP01 > CADCTP01. Next base: position 7,281 of record DASPYH010000291.1, read on the forward strand.
ACGCGGGCGGCGGTCTCGATCGCGTACCGGTGGTGCCCGTGCACCTCCGTGAGCACCTCGAGGCCGAGGCGCCGCGCCTCGGCGGTGATGTCGACGATGAACTCGACCGTCTGCGGGGTCATGAAGCACGAGGTGCCGGGGGTCTTCACCGCATAGCCGACCGCGTCGAGGCGGACCGTCGCGACACCGCAGCCCGCGAGCCGGCGCAGCAGGTCGGAGAGGTACCGGCGGGCGGCCGGATCGTGCACGTCCAGGTCGATCTGGTGGCGGGTGAACGTGGTCCACGCCAGCCGCTGCCGGCCGCCGAGGAGGACCGGCGTGAACGGCAGGCCGGGTCGCGGCCGGACGATGCGGACCAGGTCGGCCTCGGTCGCTCCGGTGCGGAAGACGCGGTCGTAGGTGAGGAACATCCCGGCGTACGGCGACTGCTCACCCCGCTCGAGCACGTCGCGGAACTGGACGGACCGGTCGGAGACGTGGTTGACGATGAGGTCGGCGACGACGTCGAGCGACCGGCCGAGCCGCTGCACGTCCTGCCAGCCGCCCAGCCGCGGGTCGACGGTCAGATGGTCCACCGGGTCGAAGCCGGCGTCCGCCCCGTCGTACGGGAGGTAGAACGGCAGCACGTGCACCCCGCCGAAGAGCCCGGCGAGCGGCCCGCGCAGCAGCCGGGCGAGGACGGGCAGTGACCCGCCGAGCCGGTCGGCGTACGCGATCAGCTGGACCTGGTTGCGCATCGTGCGCTACAGGAAGCGGCCGAGGAACCGGGTGGCGGCCGGCAGCGCCGTCACCGGGTCGCCCCGCAGGCGGCACTCGAGCGCGAGCCAGCCGTCGTACCCGATCGCGTGCAGCGCGCCGAAGGCGCCGGCGAAGTCGAGGTGGCCGGTGCCGGGCTGGAGCCGGTTCGAGTCGTCGACGTGCACGTGCGCGATCCGCGACCCGGCGCGGGTGATCGCCTTCCCCAGGTCGTCCTCCTCGATGTTCATGTGGAAGAGGTCCGCGACGACCCGTACCGAGTCGTGGCCGAACTCGCGTTCCACCTCCTGGGCCAGGTCGACCGCCTGCTCGAGCCGGTTGACCAGGTAGTCCTCGTACCGGTTGATCGGTTCGACGGCGAGCCAGACCCCTTCCCGCGAGGCGTGCTCGCCCAGCACCGCCAGCGCCTCCAGCAGCACCTTCCGGTCGTCCGACTCGCTGCGGGGCGGGGTGAACGGCGGCAGCCGCAGGCTGAACATCCCCCAGCTGGCCGGGGTGAGCACGCCCTCGCCGGCCAGCTCGGCGATGACGGACAGCTGCGAGCGCAACTGGGCGATGGCGTCGCGCCGCCGCTCGGCGTCGAAGTCGCCGATGAAGTGGTCCGTGTCGGGACAGACGGTCCGCATGACCACGCCGGCGCGAGCTGCGGCGCGCAGCTCCGGCAGCCGCCCGGCGAAGTGGCCGTCCCCGCGCGCCCGAAGCTCGATGCCCTCGAATCCGGCCCGGCGGGCGAAGTCGAACTTGGCCTGGAGGCTGTCGCCGGGCAGCAACTGCTCCTGGCACGAGAGCTTCATAGCGATCGGACCCCTCCCCGGCCCCGCGGCGGCCCGCGGTCCGCCCGCGGCCCCGCCGCACCAAGCCTATGTGAGGGGCCCATGCGAGAGGATGGAGCTCGTGCCTCGAACGCTCGTCCTGGACGGTCCACGCCGGCTGCGGCTGTCCGAGCAGCCGCCACGCACGCTGAAGCCGGGCGAGGCGCGGCTGCGGTCCCGGATGAGCGGGATCAGCCACGGCACCGAGCTGAGCCTCTACCGCGGGACCTCCGCGTTCGCCGACAAGGTGTTCGACCGCGGCCTGCGGGCGTTCGTCGCCCCGCCCGCCGGCACCGCGTCGGCGTACCCCGTCACCCTGGGCTACGAGATGGTCAGCGAGGTC
>DASPYH010000292.1:0-2749 GCA_035636875.1 Mycobacteriales bacterium
GCGCGTCGACCGGTCCGAGCCGGGACGTGTACACGCAGGCGGGCGCGCTGCCCACCCGCACGACTGTGGCGAGCGAGCTGAGCCCAGCTCGTCGCGCCTCGTACGTGCGCGCCACGACCGGCCGGGAGGAGCCGCCGACCACCAGCGAGGCGTTCACCTGCGGCCCGGCCGCCGCCACCACGACGGGCCCGCCGAGCTGGCGGGCGAGCAGCCGGCCGTCGTCGTACCAGACCGACCGCACCTGGCCCGACCCGCCGAGGGCCAGCGCGGTGGCACCGATCTGCACCGACCCCGGCAGCGGCGTGAGCGCGCCGGCGCTGACCACGCCGCTCCCGGCGACCACCGGCTCCTGGCCCCCGCGGACGACCACCACGGGGACGCCACCGACCCCCGGGTCGAGCGGCTCGCTGAGCCCGTCGGCGTCCACCGCCAACCGGCGCAGCGGGGTGTCCAGCGGCAGGCCGGGGTCGCGGACGAGAACCTCGCCGCCGTCAGCCGCGTCCGCCGGGACGAGCAGCCGCACCAGGCGGCCGTCGCCGGCGGACAGCGACACGATGGGTGCGGTCCGGCCGAGCGGCTGCGTTCGGCGTACCGCCAGCGCCCCGCCGGTGTCGGCGATCTCGGCCAGCCGGACGAGGCCGCGAGGGTCTGTCCCCTGCAGGAGCACCAGACGGTCGCCGTCCGGGCGGCCCGCGTACAGCACCGCCGCGTCGCCCGGGCGCTCCGCCGCCGGGACGCCGCCCTGCCAGGCCCGCAACGCGGCGCGAAGCGTGTCGGCGTCCGCCACGAGCGGTCCCCGGGCGCTCCATTCGAGCTGACCGGCACGGGCCGGCGCCGACGCGGGCAGGTCGGCGGAGGCGCCGCGCGACAGCAGGACCGCGACCAGGACGGCGGCGCCGCCCGCGGTCACCGTGGCCAGGCCGACCGCGAGCAGCCGGCGCCGGCGGCGCCCAGGCCGGCCCGGGACGCCGTCGACCACGGGGCGCGCCGCGGTCGGTGGCGTGCGGACGGGATCGGCGAGGGCGACCGGCACCAGGTCCTCCGGGCGGCCACGGCGGCGCAGGATGCTGCGCAGTGCCGCGAGCCCGGCCTCGGCCTCGGCGGCGACCGTGCCCGGCGGCAGGCCCACCCGCGCGCCGGCGGCCTCGTCGCCGAGTCCCTCGTCGTAGCGGAGGACCAGCACCACGCGCCGGCGCGGCGGAAGGCTGGCCAGCGCCCGCCAGGTCGCGTCGCTGTCACTCTCCGGCTGCCGCTGCGGGCTCGCTCCGGCGTGCGGCGCCTCGACACCGTCCTGGGCGGTCCGGACCGCCGTCCCCGGCGCCGGCCGGACGGCGGTCGCCGTCGTGCTCCCCTCCGGTGCCGACCCGGACGGGGAAGAGTCGCCGCCGGCCGGCACCGATGGTGCCAGCGCGCCAGCGGATCCCTCGGCTGCCGGCACCGGGCGGGGCCGGCCCGACGTCGGAGGAGCCACGGACCGCTCTGCTCTCGCGCCCGGCTCGGCTGGCGGCACGCCGCCCGAACGGCTCCCATGCCCGCGAGCCGGGCGCTTGAGCGTCGCCGTCGCGAGCCGGCGGCGGGCATGCTCCTCGGCCGCGGCCACTCCGCCGGAGGCGACCAACCGGTCCCAGTGCCGAGCCGTGTCGGCAAGGGCCCGCTCGGCCAGGCGGCCGGCCCGCTCCGGCTCCCCGGTCAACAGCAGCGCCTGCCGCCGCACCGCGGCCGCACGCGCCGCCGCGAACTCCGCGAAGCCCCGCTTGTCCCGCATGGTCTCCCGTCCCTGGCCGCTCCGCCCGGGCCGCGTATCCGCGGCCTGCTGAGGGTAGGGGTTCTGGGCGAGAGCCGTAGCCCGACCACGCCGCGTTCCGGGGAGGAAGACTCCGTGCAGACGCGCACCACCGGCACCGCAACCCTCGGCATCGTCGCGAGCGGTCTCGGCGAGATCTCGAGGGGCACCCGCGGGGCGGGCGCCCGAGGCGGATCCACCGCTCACCGCCGGGGACCGACCGCCGAACGGCGGGCGGTCCGCTCGGCCGTTGACCGCGTACCCAGAACCTGCTTAACGTCCCGGAAACGGACCCTGCACGCGGGAGGTCAGCATCATGGTCGACGGCGTTGAGGTCACCGGTCCGGTGCAGGACCGGTACGCCGAGGTGCTCAGCGAGCGGGCGCTGCGGCTGCTGGCCCGGCTGCACCGGGAGTTCGACGGCCGGCGACGACAGCTGCTCACCGCCCGGGACAAGCGCTACGCGGAGCTGGCCGCCGGCGGCACCCTGGGCTTCCTGCCGGAGACGAAGGACGTCCGGGAGGACCCGACCTGGCGGGTGGTGGACCCCGCACCCGGCCTGGTGGACCGGCGGGTGGAGATCACCGGGCCGACGGACCGGAAGATGACGGTCAACGCCCTGAACTCGGGCGCGAAGGTCTGGCTGGCCGACTTCGAGGACGCCAACACCCCGCTGTGGCAGAACCTCGTCTCCGGCCACCTCAACCTCGGCGACGCGCTCGCCCGCCGGATCGACTTCACCTCTCCGGAGGGCAAGACGTACGCGCTCGGCGACGAGCTGGCCACGATCGTGGTCCGCCCGCGCGGGTGGCACCTGCCGGAGAAGCACGTCCTCGTCGACGGCGAGCCGACCTCCGGCAGCCTCGTCGACTTCGCGTTGCACCTCGCGCACAGCGGGCAGGCGCTGCTCGACGCCGGTCGCGGGCCGTACTTCTACCTGCCGAAGATGGAGAGCCACCTCGAGGC
>DASPYH010000293.1:0-2661 GCA_035636875.1 Mycobacteriales bacterium
TGGCGACGTGCCGAAGCCGCTCCGGCGGAAACTGAGGCAGGAACACGGCACCCAGGCTCACCATCCCGCCATTGTGTCGAAGAGCCCGACCGTGGGTGTGCGAGTCCTGCGGACCTGCGACAGTCACCTCTCCTGGACCACCGAGAGGATGTTCCCCGCGGGATCCGTGAACCAGGCGACGTGCTCGGCACGGTCGATGCCCTTGTCGTCGGTCTTGGGGACGTCGTACCGCTCGAAGCGAACGCCGCGCTCGACGAGCTCGTCGACAGCCCTGTCGATGTCGTCCACCACGAAGTTGAGGACCGTGAATGCCGCCGGGACGTGGTCAGGCTTCGGATAGAGCAGGACGCCCCGGTCACCGGTGACGTGCAGCCTCAGCAGGCCGAGCCGGGGTTCCTCGGAGACCCGCAGGCCCAGCGTCCGGCCGTAGAAGTCCTTGGCCTCCCGCACGTCCTTCACCGCGAAGCTCCCGAACGCCTCGGCGTCGGCGAGCCCGGTGGTGGCCAGCATGACAGCGTCCTTTCCTCGGTGCCCCGCCAAAACACGGCAGCCTTTCCCACCCACCCGCCGACCCTACGACGGGCTCCCCCGGCTGCGCCGCCCGGATACCGACCATCGGGTCCGGCGCGGCGGAGCTGGGACAGGCACCGGCGGGCCCCTGCGCCTACGCCGGCAGCCCCAGCAGGCGCAGCACGTGCGCCAGTCCGCGGGCGCCTCCGGTCGGTGGAGGCAGGAGGAGGGTGGTGAGCCCGGCAGGCGCGGCGCCGCCGTCGGTGTAGGGATTGTCACCCACCATGAGCACGCTCGGCGGGTCGACCCCCAGGGCCTCGCACGCGGCGCGGAAGACCGAGACATCGGGCTTGCACCGACCGTGCTCGTACGAGAGCAGGACGGTGTCGACGTACGGCGCGAGCCCGGTCCGCCGCAGGACCGGCCGGAGGTCGAAACCGGTGTCGCTCACGACACCGACCGGGACACCGGCGCGGTGCAGCGCCTGCAGCACGCCGAGCGCGTCGGGAAACGCCGTCCAGCCGTCCGCACGCACGGTCGCGTCGTACACCGCTCGCGCGAGGTTCGGCGCGAGCTCGTCGGCACCGCTGCGGCGGTAGAGCTCGGTCCACACCTCGCGGTGCCGGTCGAGCGAGAGGTCTCGGCCCTTCGCGAGCTCTTCGGGCGTCGACGCCTCTGCGAGCACCCTCGACCACACCGCGGCCGCGGCCTCCGGCTCGACGTCCGCCCCGAGCGTGCGGGCGGCGCGGGCGATCAGAGCACCGGCGGCGGCGTCGAGCCGGACGAGCGTGTCGCCGACGTCGAACAGGACGGCGCGCAGCGGAGGCGTCACCGGCCCATCATCATCCCCGGCCGGGCGACGACCGCCACCGGCCGCGCGCCGCGGCGTCCTCCGCCACCACGGCACGCAGCTCGCCGAACAGCCGCTCCGCCGTCTCCCGCCAGGTCGGGAAGGATGCCGCCCGGCGTGCCGCGGCGACCCCCAGCCGGCGGCGCAGTGCTTCGTCGAGGGCGAGCCGGTGCAGGGCCGCCGCCAACGCGGCGACGTCACCCGGCGGGATGACGATGCCCTCGACGTCGTGGCGGGCGAGGTGCGGCAGGTTGCCCGCCCGCCAGCCGACGACCGGAAGGCCGACCGCCATCGCCTCGCCGTACACCGTGCCGTACGGGTCGGCGCGGCTGGCCAGTGCGAAGACGTCGGCGGCGGCGTACATCGCGGCCACGCCTTCGACCGGGAGCCGCCCGTGCACGACGACCCGGTCGGCAAGGTCCGGGGCGGCGAGCCGGGAGCGGACCCGCACGGCGTACGCCGGGTCCACGCCGGTCTCCCCGACGAGGTGCAGCGTGACCGCGTCGGAGGGCACCCTGGCGACCGCGTCGAGCAGGTCGAGCAGACCCTTGCGGGCGACCCAGTTGCCGACCGACAGCACCGCCGCGCGCCGGCCGAGACGCAGGTCGCCCGGAGCTGCCGCGGCCGTCGCCGCGACGTCCCGCCCCGGCGCGACCACCCGCAGCAGCCGGTCGGGGTATCCGCAGCCGCGCAGCTGGTCGGCGAGCGCCTCGCTCGCCACGATCAGGCGCCGCGCGCGCCGGTAGGCCAGCCGGTCGAGCGCAGCCTGCACGGTGGCCCGCAGTGGACGGTGGTCGATGCCGCCCGGCGGCTGGTGCAGGATCCCGACCAGCGGGACCCGCGGGGCGCGGCGTACCAGCCACGGCGCCAGGAACGCCGCCGCGATGCTGTCGACCAGGAGCAGGTCGGCGGGCGACCGCTCGGCGTGGCGCAACACGCGGCGCCCGCTCGACGCCGGCAGCGGGAACGGGCGGTCGGGGAACGAGGCGAAGCGCACGCGGGCGCCGTATGCCGGGGCGAGCCGGGCGATCCGCAGGTGGTAGAGGTACCCGCCGGTCGTCGTTGCCGGGTCGCCGAGCGTCAGCAGGGAAACTGCGAGTGTGCGCATCGTCCACGTCGTCCCTACCCCGTTCGGCGCCGGCGGCCTCCTGGGCGGAGGCGAACGCTACCCGGTCGAACTCGCCCGTGCCCTGGCTCGCAGCGTCGACTGCGAGCTGGTGACGTTCGGGACGGTGCGACGCGCCTGGCGGGAGCCCGGCGGGCTGCGGGTACGGGTGCTGCGCCGGATCGGCTCGCTGCAC
>DASPYH010000294.1:0-3497 GCA_035636875.1 Mycobacteriales bacterium
GGGCAGCTCGCGGCGCGGGCGGCCCAGCTGCTCGCCGCGGAGCGGGTCATCCTGATCGACCGGTACGACTACCGGCTGCGGATGGAGGAGCGGACCCTGGGCGTCGAGACGATCGACTTCTCCACCGGCGACGTCGGTGCCGAACTGCTGGAGCGCAGCGGCGGCCGCGGTCCGGACGTGTGCATCGAGGCGGTCGGGATGCAAGCGGACGGCCCCGCGGCGCCACACCTGTACGACCAGGTCAAGCAGCAGCTGCGGATCGAGACGGACCGTCCGTACGCGGTCCGGGAGGCCATCTACAACTGCCGCAAGGGCGGCAGCGTCTTCGTGCTCGGCGCCTTCGCCGGGGTGGTCGACAAGTTCCCGCTCGGCGCGCTGATGAACAAGGGCCTGACCCTGCGCAGCGCCCAGCAGCACGGCCAGCGCTACATCCCGATGCTGCTGGACCGGATGCGCAAGGGCGAGCTGGTGACCGAGCACCTCACCACCCACATCCTCCCGCTCGACGACGGCCCGCGCGGCTACGCGATGTTCAAGCAGAAGGAGGATGAGTGCGTCCGGGCCGTCTTCCGGCCCTGAGCCTAGACCCCGCGGAACGCGGTAAGCCTGGTTGCCCGCGGAGCTATCTCCGGGGGACAGATCCGACGCTCACGCCTCGTCGCCCGGGTCGAGGCCGGCCCGGGCGAGCTGAGGCTGCCGGCCCGCCGCCGGCAGCCGGACCGTGAAGACGGTCCGGCCGGGCCGGCTGGTCACCTCGACCGCACCCCGGTGCGCCTGCACCACCGCTGCCACGATCGCCAGGCCCAGCCCGGTGCTGCCGGCGGCGCGGGAGCGGGAGCTGTCGCCGCGGACGAACCGCCCGAAGACCTCCGGCACCAGCGACGCCGGCATGCCGGGTCCGTCGTCGGTGACGCTGAGCTCCACCTCGCCGCCCACGACGGCCAGGCCGGCGGTGACCGTGCTGCCGGGCGGCGTGTGGGTCCGGGCATTGGCGAGCAGGTTGGCAAGCACCTGGTGCAACCGGTCCGCGTCCCCGGTGACGACGACCGGCTCGTCCGGCAGGTCCAGCCGCCAGCGGTGCTCCGGCGCGGTGGCGTGCGCGTCCTCGACCGCGTCCACCACCAGCCGGGACAACTCGACCGGTGCGGACGCCAGCGGCCGTCCCGAGTCGAGCCGGGCGAGCAGCAGCAGGTCCTCGACCAGCGTGCCCATCCGCTGCGCCTCCGACTCCACCCGGCCGAGGGCGTGCCGGACGTCCGCGGGCGCCTGCGCCCGGGGGTGCCGGCTCAGCTCGGCGTAACCGCGGATCGCGGCCAGCGGGGTCCGCAGCTCGTGGCTGGCGTCCGCGACGAACTGGCGTACCCGGGTCTCGCTCGCCTGGCGGGCCGCGAGTGCGGAGGCCACATGGCGGAGCATCGCGTTCAGCGCCTGTCCCACCCGGCCCACCTCGGTGCGCGGGTCAGCGTCCGGGGCGGGTACGCGGACGGCCAGCGCGACCTCGCCGCGGTCGAGCGGCAGCTCGGCGACCCGGTCGGCGGTCGCCGCGACCCGGGTCAGGGGGCGCAGCGCGAGCCGCACCAGCAAGGCACCGGCGAGCGCCACGGCGAGCAGGCCGGCCGCGGTGACCGCGACGAGCAGGGCGCCCAGCCGGACGAGCGTCGCGCGGACCCCCGCCATCGGCAACCCGGTCACCAGCACCTCGCCGCCGGGCGTCCGGCTGGCCAGCAGCCGGTAGTCCCCGAGCGGACCGAGCGCGCGGGTGTGTGGCCGGCCGTCCACCGGGAGCGTCGCGAAGGCGGCGTCCAGCCCGGCCGGCAGCGGCCTGGAGGCGCCGGTGGAGTCCAGGACCGCCGATTGGCTGACCTTGCCGGCCGTGAGCTGCACGCCGAGCGTGCCGGCCGCCTGCCCGGGCGCGAGCAGGAAGCCGGGGCCGCCATGGTCGCCGCCACGCCCACCGCCTGGACCGTCGGCAGGGCCGCCGCGCGGGCCGCCGCCGCCGTCCGCGTCGCGCGACGCGGCGGCGGAACGCTCGCCGGCCGCTGCCAGCTGGGTGTCGAGCTGGCCGACCAGGAAGCGGTGCAGCGAGACCTCGGTCACGAGCCCGACCACGGCGCAGGCGGCGGCGAGGAGGCTCACGAGCGTGAGCAGCAGCCGGGTGCGCAGCGACCGGGCCCGGATCATGGGCCCGGCTTGAGCACGTACCCGGCGCCGCGCACGGTGTGGATCATCGGCTCCCGGCCGGCGTCGAGCTTCTTGCGCAGGTACGACACGTACAGCTCGACGACGCTGCCGTCGCCGCCGAAGTCGTGCTGCCAGACCCGGTCCAGGATCTGCGCCTTGCTCAGCACCCGTCGGGGGTTGCGCATCAGGTAGCGGAGCAACTCGAACTCGGTCGCCGTCAGGTGCACCGGCTCGCCGCCGCGGCGCACCTCCCGGCTGTCCTCGTCGAGCACCAGGTCACCCACCGTCAGCGTCGAGGCGTCGACGCCGGTCACCGCCCCGGCTCGGCGGACGAGCCCCCGCACCCGCGCCACCACCTCCTCCAGGCTGAACGGCTTCGTCACGTAGTCGTCGCCGCCGATGGTGAGGCCAGCGACGCGGTCCTCGACCGAGTCCCTGGCGGTGAGGAAAAGCACCGGCAGCTCGGGCAGTTCGGCGTGCAGCCGCCGCAGCACGTCGAAGCCGTGCAGGTCGGGCAGCATCACGTCGAGCACGACGGCGTCCGGCCGGAACTCCCGCGCGGAGCGCACCGCCGTTCGCCCGTCACCCGCCGTGCGCACGTCCCAGCCCTCGTACCGCAGGGCCATCGACAGCAGCTCGGACAGCGCCGGCTCGTCGTCGACCACGAGCACCCTGACGGGCTGGCCGTCCGCCCGCCGCAGCGGCATCCTCCTCCCCGATACCCCCGTCATGCCCCGACCGTGCCGGCCCCGGCTGGGCGGTCGCTGTGCGCGTGCTGTGCGCGCGCTGTGACGCCGCCCGGCCGGGTCCGGGACTCACCGTGGCCCGGACTCCTCGCCGGTCACCGCGAAGTCCTTGCCGACCTCGACGGTGACCCGCTTGCCCGCAGAGGTGACCAGGTGCGCCTCGTACACGCCGTCGGAGTCCGTCTCGACCCGCTGGACGGTGGCGCCGGGGTACTTCCCCAGAGCCGCCGCGCGCACCTTGTCCGCGGTGTCGCCGCTGAGCAGGTGCTCGTCCGGGCGCTGGCTCTTCGACTCGTCCCGGGCGACCCCGCCCGGCGCCTGCCCTCCCGGGTAGGCACCACCCGGACCGCCCTGGCCCGGCGCCGCGCTCGCCGACGGGGTTGGCGCAGCCGTCCCGGTCTCCGCGCTCGCGGTCAGCGTGCCCGCGAGCACCGCACCCGCGGCCAGGCCGACCCCGATCAACCCCGCGCCGGCGCCCCAGCGTCGCCAGCCGGCGCCGCCGGTGGTGGAGCGGTCTGTGTCGCCCATCTCGTCTCCGTCCTGTCGGGCCCGGTCGGTCCGTCCGGTCGG
>DASPYH010000295.1:0-2427 GCA_035636875.1 Mycobacteriales bacterium
ACCCACCAGTCCCGTCGTGCCCGCGCCGCGGCCGGGTCGGGTTCGTTGTCCCCCGAGCCGCTCACCCGCTGCGTCTTGCCGACCACGGCGGGCATCGTTCCACTGGTAACGCGGCCCGTCACGGGGAGTCGGCGCTCTTCCCTCTTTCGGGTACGTCCGGATACGGAGACGATACGGCCGACCACCGGAGAGTGACCTCGCCGAGCCGCCACCGGGATCTGCCACCGACGACCGGCCAGCCGTCCTCGGCCAGCCGCTCGACCGCCGCGGCCCAGCGCTGCCGTGGTCCGAAGGCCGCATGCGGCGCCCCGACCGCCCAGGCGCGGTTGAAGGCGGTCAGGAACGCGTGCACCGGCTCGCCGGGCACGTTGCGGTGGATCAACGCCTTCGGCAACCGTTCGGCCAGGTCGCTGGGGCGCTCCAGGGACGACACCCGGGCGGCGAACGTGAGTGTCAGCGGGCCGCTCGCGTCCAGCGCCACCCAGCAGGCGCGCCGGCCGATCTCGTCGCAGGTGCCCTCCACCAGCAGGCCACCGGGCGCGAGCCGGCCGCACATCTGCGCCCACGCCTCGGCGGCGGCCGCCTCCTCGTACTGGCGGAGCACGTTGAGCGCACGCACCAGCACCGGCCGCCGGCCGGCCAGCTCGAAGCCGCCTCGGGCGAAGTCGAGCCGCGGCGGGTCGGCGTACCGGCGTGCGGCCGCCACCCGGTCCGGATCGATCTCCAAGCCGAGCACCCGCACGTCCCGGCGCACGTCGGCCAGCCGGTCGGCGAGCTCGACCGTGGTGACCGGGCTCGCCCCGTAGCCGAGGTCGACGACCAGCGGGTCGACCGCGTCGCGCAGCCGGGCGGACTGGGTTCCGACGATCCAGCGGTCGACCCGGCGCAGCCGGTTGGGGGCGGTGGTGCCGCGCGTCGGCAGGCCGAGCGCACGAGCGCGCCCGGCGGCCAGCCGCGGCGGCCTCTTCACGCCACGGCAGCTTAGGCCGGTCCCGGTCAGCCCCGCGCCGCGCCTGTCGAGTAGGTGCGGCGCGCTCCCGTACCGTGCGCGGCGTGGCCGACACCGTGGTGATCGTGGGAGCCGGGCCGGGCCTCGGGTTGGCCGTGGCGCGCCGGTTCGTCCGGGAGGGCGCCTCGGTCGGGCTGGTCGCCCGCAACCAGGAACGGCTCGCCCGGATGGTCGAGCAGCTGCGCGAGACCGCGCCGGAGGGCGCGTCGGTGGTGGCGTTCGTGGCCGACGCGGGCGACCCCGCCCAGCTGCGGTCGGCGCTCCGGTCGGTTCGCGAGCGGCTCGGCAACCCGACCGTGCTGGTGCACCACCTGTCCGTGCCGGTGGCCGGGACGCCGACCGAGATGGCGTACGAGGACTTCAGCGGCGGGCTCGCCGCCGGCATCGGTGCGCTGCTGGTGGCGACGCAGGAGCTGGCGCCGGCGATGCGCGCCGCCGGACAGGGCACGATCCTGGTGACCGGCGGCGGGCTGGCGTTCTCCGCGTCCCCCGCGTACGCCGGCGTGGCCGTGCAGAAGGCGGGTGTGCGCTCGCTCACCCTGTCGCTGGCCCAGGAGTTGGCGCCGGTAGGCGTGCACGTCGCCACCGTGACCGTGCTCGGCATCCTCGAGCGGGGCGGCTACTACGACCCGGACCGGATCGCCGAGGTCTACTGGGACCTGCACACCGAGCCGCCCGAGCAGTGGCGCACCGAGGTTCGCTACCGCAGGCCGGAGCCGTCCGACACCTAGGCTGGCCGGGTGCGGGTACGCGAAGGGGTCGTGCTGGCGCCGCTGACCACGTTGCGGCTCGGCGGCCCGGCGGCGCGGCTCGTGGAGGCGGGCAGCGCGGACGAGGTCGTCGAAGCGGTGCGCGCCGCCGACGCGGCCGGCGAGCCGGTGCTGCTGCTCGGCGGCGGGTCGAACCTGGTCCTCGCCGACGACGGCTGGCCCGGACTGGCGGTCCTGCTCCGCAACCGGGGCGTCGCGGTCGAGGCGGACGGCGACACCCGGGTGCTGACCGCGCAGGCGGGAGAGTCCTGGGACGACCTGGTCGCCCGCACCGTCGGCGAGGGCTGGGCGGGCTTCGAGTGCCTGGCCGGCATCCCGGGGCTGACCGGCGCCACCCCGGTGCAGAACGTCGGCGCGTACGGCCAGGAGGTCGCCGAGACGATCCGCACGGTCCGCGTCTACGACCGGGAGCGGCGCCGCGTCCGCGACCTGCGCACCGACGAGTGCGGCTTCGGCTACCGGCACAGCCTGTTCAAGACGACCGATCGGTACGTCGTGCTCGCGGTCACCTTCGCGCTCCGAGTGGCCGAGAAGTCCGGCCCGGTCCGCTACGCCGAGCTCGCGAGGGCCCTCGGCGTCGAGATCGGCGAGGTCGCGCCGCTCGCCGACGCGCGCGAGGCTGTCCTCGCCCTGCGCCGGGGCAAGGGC
>DASPYH010000296.1:0-4983 GCA_035636875.1 Mycobacteriales bacterium
GTCGTCCTCGGGCGGCTCGCCAGCCAGGCCGCGATCCTGCTGCGGGGCAAGCACAAGCCGCAGTTCGCACCGCACCTCGACACCGGTTACTTCGTCGTGGTCGTCAACGCCGACAAGGTCGTGATGACCGGCAACAAGGCCGAGACCACGTTCGCCTACCGCCATTCCGGCTACCCGGGAGGCCTGCGCCGCGAGACCTATGCCAACCTGCTGCGCAGGCGCCCGGAGCGGGTCGTCGAGCAGGCCGTGAAGGGCATGCTGCCGAAGAACACACTGGGCCGGAAGATGCTCTCCAAGCTCAAGGTCTACGCCGGTCCCGACCACCCGCACGCCGCGCAGAAGCCGGCCCCGTTTGAGATCACCCAGATCGCGCAGTAAGGATCCTCGTGACCGACCCCATCGCGTACGACAGCTCGAGGCCCGTCCAGACGGTCGGCCGCCGCAAGGAGGCGGTCGTCCGGGTGCGGCTGATCCCGGGCAGCGGCAAGTTCACGCTCAACGGCCGCACCCTGGAGCAGTACTTCCCGAACAAGGTGCACCAGCAGCTCATCCGCGAGCCGCTGGTGACGCTGGACAAGACCGAGGCGTACGACGTGGTCGCGCTGCTCAAGGGCGGCGGCGTCACCGGGCAGGCCGGCGCGCTGCAGCTCGCGGTGGCCCGGGCGCTGATCGAGGTCGAGTCCGAGGACCGGCCGGCGCTGAAGAAGGCCGGCTTCCTGACCAGGGACCCACGGGTCAAGGAGCGGAAGAAATACGGTCTGAAGAAGGCGCGCAAGGCGCCGCAGTACTCGAAGCGGTAATCCCCCCTTCAACCGCGACACCCGACGACCGTCCGGTCGCCGGGCCGAGGAAGGGTGGGCGAGCGTGGGACGTCTGTTCGGCACTGACGGCGTGCGCGGGCTCGCGAACGCGGACCTGACGCCGGAACTGGTGCTGTCGGTCGCGGTCAGTGCCGCACACGTGCTCGGCGAGCTTCGGCAGCGCAGCCAGCACGCAGCGCGCGGCCGCCGGCCGGTCGCCGTGGTGGGTCGCGACCCGCGCTCCAGCGGCGAGATGCTGGAGGGAGCGGTGGTGGCCGGCCTGACCAGCGCCGGCGCGGACGTGCTGCGGGTGGGCGTGCTCCCGACCCCGGCCGTCGCGCACCTGACCGCCGACACCGGTGCCGACCTCGGCGTCATGCTCTCGGCCAGCCACAACCCCATGCCGGACAACGGAGTCAAGCTGTTCGCGCGCGGCGGACACAAGCTGCCGGACGCGGTGGAGGACGAGATCGAGGCCAGGATCGGCGAGGCGTGGGCCAGGCCGACCGGCGCCGGCATCGGGCGGGCGCGGGACCTGGGCGACGCCGTCGAGCGGTACGCCGAGCACCTGCTGGCCACCCTGGCGCACAAGCTGGACGGCCTGCGCGTCGTCGTCGACTGCGCGAACGGCGCCGCCTCCGTGGTGGCGCCGCTGGTGCTCGCCCGCGCCGGTGCCGAGGTCACCGCGATCGCCGCCGAGCCGGACGGGCTGAACATCAACGACGGGGTCGGCTCCACCCACCTCGACGGCCTGGTGACCGCGGTGCGGGAGTCGGACGCCGAGGTCGGCATCGCCTTCGACGGCGACGCCGACCGCTGCCTCGCGGTGACCGGCGATGGGACGGTGGTCGACGGCGACGCCATCCTCGCGATCTGCGCGCTGGCGCTGCGCGAGGAGGGCCGCCTGCGCTCGAACTCCGTGGTCGCCACCGTGATGAGCAACCTCGGCTTCCACCACGCGATGCGCGCCGCGGGCGTGCGGGTGCTGACCTCGCCGGTGGGCGACCGCTACGTGCTGGAGACCCTGCGCACCCACGACCTGTCACTCGGCGGCGAGCAGAGCGGGCATGTGATCTTCGCGGACGCCGCGACCACCGGGGACGGGCTGCTCACCGCGCTGCAACTGCTGGGCCGGGTGGCCGGGTCCGGTGCCTCCCTGGCGGAGCTTGCTTCGGTCGTCCGTCGGCTTCCCCAGGTGCTGGTCAACGTGCCGGTCGCGGACAAGGCGCGGGTCGCGGCCACGCCGGCCGTGCGCGCCGCCGTCGCGGCGGCGGAGCGGGAGCTGGGCGACGAGGGCCGGGTGCTGCTGCGCCCGTCCGGCACGGAACAGATCGTCCGGGTGATGGTCGAGGCGCCGCGCCAGCCGCTGGCCGACGAGATCGCGCACCGGATCGCCGCGGCCGTCGCCGCCTCCTGACCGCGTCCTGACCCCGGCCACACCGGGCCGGGGTGCCGGCTTGCGTGCGCGGGTGCGGAGCGGTCCACTTGGTCTCGACGAAGGGGTCCGGGAGGCGCCATGCGTCGGCTGCTCGTGACGGGCGGGACCGGCCACCTCGGCGGCGAGCTGGTCCGCCGGGCCGCCAGTCTCGGTTGGGACGTGACCGCCACATACCTGACCTCGCAGCCGCTCCGCGGATCAGCGGGGGGCGTGCACTGGGCCCGTCTGGACGTGACCGACCGGGCCGCCGTGGACGACCTGCTGGACGAGCTCGACCCCGACGCGGTGCTGCACACGGCGTACCGGCGCGACGGGCCGGGCGCCGAGCAGGTGATCGTCGGCGGTGCCGCGGCGGTGGCCGGGGCGGCGTGGCGGGTCGGCGCCCGGCTGGTGCACATGTCCACCGACGCGGTGTTCGACGGCAAGACGGCCGGCCGCTACAACGAGGACGACCCGCCGAGCCCGGTCTCCCGGTACGGGCGGGCGAAGCGGGACTCCGAGCGTGCGGTCCGCGCCGCCGATCGGCACGCGCTGGTGGTCCGCACCTCGCTGCTCTACGGCGGCGAGGTGCCCGGCCCGCACGAGGAGGCGGCGCTGGAGGCGGCGCAGGGGGAGCGGGACGCCTCGTTCTTCACCGACGAGGTGCGCTGCCCGACCTGCGCGACGGACCTGGCCGACGCGCTGCTCGAGCTGGCCGAGACCGACCTCGACGGGGTGCTGCACGTCGCCGGCGAGGATGCGGTCAGCCGGTACGAGTTCGCCCGGCTGGTCGTCGCGTCCGCCGGGCTGCCGACCGACCGGCTGCGGCCCGCCCGCAGCGTCGACTCGGGTCTGCTCCGGCCGCTGAACTGCGCACTCGACTCGTCCCGCGCGGCGCGGCTGGTCACCGCGCCGCCCCGCGGCATACGGGAGGTGCTCGGCGAACGACCCGCCACCCGGCGGGAGCCGGCCCCGATCCGCTGAGCCAAGGTACGGCGTACCGGCGGGCGCGCAGGCGGCCGGCACGGCTCGGGGTGGGCGCCAGGTCCGGGCGGTCCGGGGTCGGGCTGCCTTCGGCTACCAGACCAGTCTCGGCCGGTCGGCCGCGGGCAGCCGGAGCACGGCGGTGGTGCCCCTGCCCTCCTCGCTCATCAGCCGCAGCTCGCCGCCATGCCGCTCCGCGATCAGCCGCGAGATGACCAGGCCGAGACCGGTGCCAGGGGTGCGCTCGGTGCGGGCGTTCGAGGCCCGGTAGAACTCCCCGAAGATCCGTTCCTGCTCGTCCGCCGGGACCCCGATCCCGGTGTCGCTCACCTCGACGGTCCACCCGTCCTCGCCCGGAACGGCGGTGACCGAGACCCGGCCGCCCCGCGGGGTGAACCGGATCGCGTTGGACAGCAGGTTGTCCACCACCTGACCGAGCCGGTCCGGATCGCCGACCACCGGCTCTCCGGGTGCCGTCCGCAGCTGCAGCTCGACGCCGCGCTCGGCCGCGGCCAGCTGCAGGCCGCGGGCCGAGGTGACCACCACGTCCGCCGGATCGACGTCGTCCACCTCGAGGCCGATGGCGCCGGACTCCAGCCGGGACAGCAGCAGCAGGTCGCCGACCAGGCGGACCAGCCGGCTGCCGTTGCGCTCGATGATCTCCAGGAACTCGTGCTGCTCCTCCGTCAGCGGTCCGGACTCCGGGTCGGCCAGCAGCTCGGTGAAGCTGACGATGGAGGTGAGCGGCGTGCGCAGCTCGTGCGAGACGGAGGCCAGGAAGCTGTTCTTGGCCGCGATGAGGCCGACGAGCCGCTGGTACTCCTCGGCCAGCCGCTCCTCCTCCCGCTTGTGCTTCGTCACGTCCCGGAAGATCCACAGCTGGCCGCGGTCCTCCCCGTCCGCGACGATCGGGACGTAGTCGCGCTCCAGCACCCGCCCGTCCAGGGTGATCAGCTCGTCCCCGGTGACCGGCACCCGGTCGGCCATCCTGGTCCGGACCAGCCAGACGTACTCGTCCGGCTCGACGAACCCGGCCGCCATGCCGCCGAGCAGCTCGTCGCTGCTGGTGCCGGCGAGCTTCTCGGGCTCGGTCCTCAGGTCGAAGAGGTCGACGAACGCCCGGTTGGTCAGCAGCAGCCGGCGCCGGTCCTCGAAGAGCACCCCCTGGGTGAGGTTCGCCGCGAGCGCGGCCGACACGCTTGCCAGCGTGCTCGGCGCGCCCGACGTGGTCAGGACGGACGGCGACGAGTCGACCACCGTGGAGCCTCCCCCCGAAGACTGATACATAGAGTAGTCACAGATAACGGTTCGTAAGCGAGACCTGATCCATCCGAAGTCGCCGAACCGGTCGGAAGGGTCCCGTAGGCTCATCCGCATGTGCGGGATCGTGGGGTACGTCGGGCACCAGCAGGCGCTGGACGTGGTCCTGGACGGGCTGCGCCGGCTCGAATACCGGGGCTACGACTCCGCCGGCGTCGCCGTGCTCGACGGCGCCGGCGCGATGGTGGTGGAGAAGCGGGCGGGCCGGATCGAGAACCTGGAGAAGGCACTGGCGGCCGAGCATCCCGACGGCATCCACGGCAGCACCGGCCTCGGCCACACCCGGTGGGCGACGCACGGGCCGCCGACCGACCGCAACGCGCACCCGCACCTGGACGGCGCCGATGCGGTGGCGGTGATCCACAACGGCATCATCGAGAACTTCGCGTCGCTGCGAGCCGAGCTCGAGGCCTCCGGCCACGAGCTGCGCAGCGAGACCGACACCGAGGTGGTCTCGCACCT
>DASPYH010000297.1:0-2812 GCA_035636875.1 Mycobacteriales bacterium
AACATGCGTTGCGGGTGGGGAGGCGACATGGAGGCCGGCGACGGTGGCGTCGAGACGCCTGGCCACCGCGTCGGGCATCGGCGGGGTGGGCAGCGAGCGCAGGTCGGCGCGGACGGTGCCCAGCGCGGTCACCACCTGGGAGCACCGGGAGCAGGCGGCCACGTGCGCGGCGACGCGCCCGGCGGCCTGCCTGTCCAGCACGCCCGCGTCGAGGTCGGCGAGGATGTCGAGGTCGGGGTGCGGCCCGCTGGGCCGGTCGGCAGCCGTCATCGCACCTCCTCCCGCCCGACGGTCCCGGGTGTGACGGCGGCCGGGTCGTCCAGGTTCCGCAGGTGCCCCAGCAGCACCGCCAGCCTGGCTCGCCCGCGGGCGCACCGCGACTTGACCGTGCCCTCCGCCACTCCCAGGATCAGCGCGGCGTCGGCCACCGGGTAGCCCTCGATGTCGACCAGCGTTATCGCGGCCCGCTGCTCCACCGGGAGCCGGCCGAGCGCGTCCTCCACCGCAAGCCGCGTGTCCCGCTCGGCGATCCGGTCCCGGGCCTCGGCAGGCTCCTGCGGACCCGCGTCCGGCAGCGACACGGTGGGCCGGGCCTGCCGGCGGCGGATCCGGTCCAGGCAGGCGTTGACGACGATCCGGTGCAGCCACGTGGTCACCGCGGACTCGCCCCGGAAGGAGTCGGCCGCCCGGTACGCCGAGATCAGCGCCTCCTGCAGCGCATCGGCCGCGTCCTCCGGGTCCCGCAGCGTGCGCAGCGCGACCGCCCACAGCCGGTCCCGGTGCCGGCGTACGAGCTCCTCGAAGGCCCGCAGGTCACCCGCGGCGTGCGCCCGTAGCAGCTCGGCGTCGGAGCGCTCCGCGGCCGTCACGCGGCAGAGGATAGCGACGGCGGCCGGCCCGTCCCGGTCAGCGGCGGAACGTGACCTCGGACAGCGATCCGTAGAACCTGCCCTCGCCGTCCGAGGTGAGCTTGGTGATCCAGACGATGTAGAAGCGCTCGGGCTTCCCGGCC
Organism: Mycobacteriales bacterium; assembly: GCA_035636875.1. Classification (GTDB taxonomy): domain Bacteria; phylum Actinomycetota; class Actinomycetes; order Mycobacteriales; family CADCTP01; genus CADCTP01. The sequence continues at coordinate 1,013 of DASPYH010000297.1, forward strand.
TTGACCGTGATCTGGCTCGTCGGGCCGAGGTCGGCGCGCTCGCCGAGCACGGCGTACTCGGACCGGCTGCGTCCCTCCATGCTGTCCCCGGCGAGGATCTGGACCGAGATGCCCGGCCGGTCGGTGACGATGGTGACGTCGCGGAGCGCCACCGGCTGGCCGAAGTCGTACGCGATGCCGAGGCCGTCCTTCAGACCCCCGAAGGTGTTGGTCCTGTTGTTGTAGCGGTCGGTGGGCCAGGAGGTGGCCGGGTTGCCGTCGTACGACATCTTGATCTTCGCCTCCTCCGACCCGTCGCTCTGCGGGCTCGGGTCGTACAGGGAGGCGTCGGTGGGCTGCACGACCTTCAGCGGGGCCGAGCTCGGGCTCGAGCTGGTCGGGCCGGCCGCCTCGGCCTGCTGGCTGCCGCCGCCCTGCCGGCCGGGCAGGCCGCCGAGGGCGGTGCCGAGCAGCCAGCCGATCAGCGCGAGCACCGCGAGGCCGGCGGCGACCGGGATCGCCAGCGCCAGCCAGCGCGGGCGCCGCCGGTCCCGCTGGTCGTCGTCGAAAGCGAAGACGTCCGGTGGTGGCCCGGCGCGCTCGGACAGGACCGCGGCCATCGCCGCCGCGCTGTGCACGCCGTGCGGGCTGGCCGGGTCGAGTGCCCGGACGGCGAGCGTGGACAGGTCCTCCGGCACGCCCGCGCGGACCTGGCGCGGGCTGAGCAGGTGACCGCTGCCCGTGGTCGCCGGCCGGAGCGCGGCTGCGCCACCGGTCGGGGCGAGCGGCCAGTGGGCGGTGAGCGCGCCGTAGAGCAGAGCACCCAGACCGCGCACGTCGTGCGCGGGGTCGGCCCGGCCGTCGCCGACCACCTGGGCGAGCTTCACGCCCCCGTCGGGGGTCACCACCACGTGGTCGGGGTGGACGCCGCCGAACGCGACGCCGGTGGCGTGCGCGGCCGCGACGCCATCCGCGACCCGGGCCACGGTGGCCGCGGCCGCGTCCGGATCGAGCGCGCCGTCCCGCAGCAGCGCGGTGAACGGGGTTCCGGTAACCCACTCGCTCACCACGTACGCCCGGCCCCCCTCGTCGACGGCGTCGTACACCCGGGCCAGGGCGGGGTGGACGATCGTGCTGACCGCGTGCGCGTGGCGGAGAAACCCGGCGGCAGCCTCGCCGCCCGGGCGGACCACCGTGAGCGTGACCGGCCGGTTGAGCAGGTTGTCCCAGGCGCGCCATGCGACGGCCGGGCCGTCCGGGTCGCCGGCCACGCACTCGAGCAACTGGTAGCGGTCGCCCACGGACCCCGCGGACCCGGCCGGGGTGGCGGTGTCCACGCTCACTGCACTCTCCGCTCGCCATCCTCGCGTGGGCCGGTGGGGCCCGTGGTGGGACGAGATCCCGGCAGGGGGACCTGTCGACCTCCAGGGTATGACGTCCGGTCGCCGGTCGTGGTTCACCTCGCTGCGATCCCGGGTGATGCGCTCGTCACGCACGCCCTCCGCCAGGCCGGTCTGCCCGGTGCCGTCCGGCCCGACCACCGGCCCCCGGCGCCGGGCGGCCCCTCAGCCCGCGCAGCACGTCGTCCAGTTCGCTGGACCGCCACACCAGCGTCGACGCGACCAGCACGCCTAGCGCGACCGCCGAACCGAGCACGACGGCGACGGCCGAGCCGGTGGGGCCGATGCCAAGCCACCCGGTCACGAGGACGAGCACGAGCCAGGCGGCGAGCCCGGCCAGCACCGACAGCAGCAGGAAGCCGGAGCCCGCGCGCAGCACCCGGCCGGTGCCGAGCCGGCCGAAGCGCCGGCGCAGCAGCAC
>DASPYH010000298.1:0-2338 GCA_035636875.1 Mycobacteriales bacterium
TGAACGCCAGCGCTATCTCGTCGACACCGTTGCCCAGCAGCGCGCTCGCCGCGCCGACGCCGGCCAGCAGCAGGACGACGCGCGGCACCCAGCCCGGCCAGCCCGAGCCGAGTTCGACGCCGTTGTCCGGCACGGTTTGAGGCCCGGCCTTGTCCGGCTTGGTATTGCCCGGCACGGCTTTCTCGGGCGTGTGCTCCGGCACGGCATTGTTTGGTGCGGTCATCGCCGACTCACCGGCCGTCGGCCCGGCGCCGCGGCCCGGCGCAACAGCGCGACCACCTCCGAACCGTCCACCCAGGACACCACCGGCACCCCCCTGCCGCGCAGCGCGGCCAGCCGGACGTCGTGCTCGCCACTGATCATCTTCGCCACCACCAGGCCCCACCGGCTGTCCGGATCCGGCGTCAGCGGGGTGGGCAACACGTCCACCGCGAGCACCAGGCTGCCCCGCCGGGCGGCGTGCATGGTCTGCTGCACCACCGCGTCGTCCAGGAACGGCGACAGCACCACGACCACCGCGCCGGGTGGCACCTGTTCGGCGCGCAGGACCGGGCGCGGTGCCCAGCCGGCGTTGTGCGCGCAGACCAGCATGCGGTGCCGCAGCCGCAGCAACTGCCGGCGGCCGGCGCCGGGCCGCAGGCCGAACTGCGGGCGCCCGAGGTCGACGAAGCCCACCCGGTCGCCCTGCCGCAGGTAGCTGGCGGCCAGTGCCGTGGCCGCGTCGACCGAGGTCTCCAGCGAGCCGCCGGGACGGACGAAGCCCGGCAACCCCTGTGCCCAGCCGGCGAGGTCACCGTCGATGTCGACGCGGGTGTCCATGGCGATGATGACGTCGGCGTCGGCCTCGGCGTGCCGCTCGCGCACGAACAGGTTGTTCAGCACGTCGGCGCCGGACTCGGCGCGGGAACCCGACCGCAGCGTGGCCCGCCAGTCCACCCCGCGCAGCCGGTCGCCGGGCTGATAGGCGCGGATGTCGCGCAGCTCGATGCCGTCGCCCGGCCGACGGGACCGGTGCGCGCCGACCAGGCCGGCGGACCGGGGTGGCAGAGCGCCCGGCGGCAGCGGCCGGACCAGCGGCAACACCGCGCGACGGGCCTCGTCGCCGACCACCGGGCCGTACGCCCACAGCCCGTCCCGGCCGGCGACCAGGTGATCGGGCCGCAGGTCCGAGTGCTCACCCCAGGCGTCCCAGTGCAGGCGGGTGACGAGCGTGCGCGCGGTGGCCGGCACGACGTGCACCGGCCCGATCCCCGATTTGTCCGGACTCGGCAACCGGATGGCGACCAGCTCCGCGCCGTCGCCGGGCTGGATGTCCACCAGCAGACGCGCGCGCTGGCCGCTCTCCACGGTCCTGGGCAGCGGCCGGACCCGGATCCTCGGCTGGCCGCCGACCGGTGTGAGCAGCGCGAGGACCGAGCCGACCAGCAGCGGTGCGCCGAGCAGGACCGGGGCCAGCCGGTGCAGCAGCGCGCCGCCGATCACCATCGCCACGCCGAGCACCAGGCCGCGGCGCAGCGCGTCCGTGGCCCGCCACGCCTGGCGGGCCAGCGCACCGCGCTGCTCCTGCCAGGCCTTGAGCCGCTCGCGTGGCGAGGTCACGAACCCACCTCGCTCGCACCCGGCGGTCTCGCGACCGGGGTCCCGGTGCCGAATGGTGACTCCGCCGGCTCCCTCACGGCCGGGTCGACGCCGGTCCGGGCACGCTGCCGAGCAGCTCGTTGATCACGTGGGCGTCGGTCAGGCCGGAGGTCCACGTCTCGGCACGCAGCGTCAGCCGGTGCGCGAGTGCCGCGACCGCGCACTCCTTGACGTCCTCGGGCAGCACGTAGTCCCGGCCGTCCAGCACCGCCACGGCCCGCGCGACCAGCACCAGCGCCTGGGCGCCACGCGGCGACGCGCCGACGTCGACCGACGGGTGCGACCGGGTCGCCACGGTCAGGTCGACGCAGTAACGCAGCACGTCCTCGTCCACCGCGACCCGCTCCACCCCGGCCTGCAGCGCGGCGAACCGGTCCGCGTCGACCACGGCGTCCACCAGGGTCTCCTCGTGGCGCCGCGCCAGCCGGCGGCGCAGCACCTCGACCTCCTCGTCCGGCGGCGGGTAGCCGACGTCCAGGCGGAGCAGGAAGCGGTCGAGCTGCGCCTCGGGCAGCGGATAGGTGCCCTCGTACTCGATCGGGTTCTGCGTCGCCATCGCCATGAACGGACGCTCGAGCGCATACGAGACGCCGTCGACCGTCACCTGCGACTCCTGCATGCACTCGAGGAGCGCCGCCTGTGTCTTTGGCGACGCGCGGTTCACCTCGTCGACGAGGAGCAGATTCGCGAACACGGGCCC
>DASPYH010000299.1:0-3632 GCA_035636875.1 Mycobacteriales bacterium
TGCTCGCCGAGTTGGAGCGGGAACTGACCCAGATGCCGGTGACCGACGAGGGCTGACCGGTCCTGCCGGGGGTACGGTGTCCGGCCATGGAGCCGGAGCCACAGCCGGAGCACGCGACCGCGCCGTACCGGCGGGCGCAGGACGATGTCCCGCGCCCGCGCGACCGGGTGTGGGTGCATGCGGTCTGGGAGGCGCTGCTCGCCGCCGCGGTCGTCCTGGCGGTGCTTGCGGTGCGGTCGCGCGACGTCGGCGCGCTGTCGGGGGACAACCTGCGTTCCGTGCTGGTCAGCCTCGCGGTCGGGGTGCTGCTGGGCACGGCGTTCGCGCTCAGCCTGCGTGCCGCGGTGCCCAACCTTGCCGTCGGCACGGCCGCCGTCACCGCCGGGGCGCTGACCGGCTGGCTGGTCGCCGACCGGGGCTACTCGCTGCTGACCGCGGCAATGGTCACGCTGGGCGCGTCGGTGGCGCTCGGTCTGGGGTTGGCCGTTGTGGTCATCGGCTTCCGGGCGCCGGCGTGGGCGGCCGGTCTCGGGGCGGCGCTCGGCCTGTACGCGGCGGTGCTCGCGCTCACCGACGGCCGGTCGCTGCTGATCCACGACGCGCCGGACGTGCGCAGGTGGGCCTGGCCGGTGCTCGGCGGGGCATTGCTGCTCTCGGTGGGAGGCGGTGTGCTCGGGCTGCTGCCCGGCGTCCGGAACGGCGTCGGCCGCTACCGCCCGGACGGCGACCCGGCCGCGGGTCGGGGCGCCTCGGCCGCGTTCGTCGCCGCCTGCGCGCTGGTCGGCTCGACCGTGCTCGCCGCGACCGCCGGGTTGCTGCTCTCGGTGCGGCTCGGTGCCGTGGTCGCCGACGACGGGCTGACGCTGCTCGCCCAAGCCGCCGGCGCCGCGCTGCTGGGCGGGGCGAGCGCGCACGGCCGTCGCGGCGGGGTCGTCGGGACGGCCTTGGCCGCCGCGCTGCTGCAGCTGTCCGCGGTCTGGCTCGGGCTGGTCGAGGCCAGGTCGTGGGCCCGGCCGGCGGTGCTCGGCGCGGCCATCGTGCTCGGCCTGCTCGTCGGCCGGCTGGTCGAGGCGGCGGGCAGCCGGCGCGGCGACCAGCCCGAGGACTTCCACCCGATCCCGGACGAGCCGGACCCGTACGCGACCGAGACCTACCCGCGGTACCAGCCGGGCGGCTACAACCAGGGGTCGACCTACCGCGCCGACGGCGACGTGTGGTGGAACCAGGCCTCCGCCAACTCCCCGTCCAGGTCCGCGTCCGAGGCGCCCTGATCGGTCCCGGCGAGCGGCGAGCGGCCCGCGGCCCAGCCCGACGTCACCGCCCTCGCGGTCGCCGCGCTCAGGCTGACCCCCGGCGTCCGGTCGGGGCGACCGTGAAGGCACGGACCTCGAGGTCTACCCGGCCCCAGCGGCGGCAGCGATCGGCTCCATCGGGTGGGATCAGGTGCGACGGGCGTTGCGGGCGCGGCGAGCAATCCGGAGCGCCACCAGCAGGGCGACCCCGCCGACCAGCGCCATCCCCGGTGGGGAGGTGAGGAACGTGGTTGCCCGGTCCCGCGCCTCGCCCGCCAGCCGCTTCGGGCTGGTGCGCTCGGCAAGCTGGTCCAGCGCGGCGGCCAACTGGGCGCGGGAGGACTCGATCTCCCGCTGGATCGTCTCGGGGTCCCGGCTCATGATCACAGCCTAGACCGGGAGTCGTCCGAGCCGCCCGGCCCGGCGGCCGCGGGAGCGGGTGGCCCGATCGTGCGAGCGGTGCTGCCGTCGTCGGCGCCGCCTGCGAGCAGGCTGGCGGCGACGGCGAGCGCGACCGCGGCCGGCGCACTACCCTCCCGGCCATGAGCGAGCGACTGTCCCGCGGCGACCCGGCCCCCGATTTCACCCTCCCGGACGCCGACGGCAAGCCCGTCGCGCTGTCCGACTTCCGCGGCCGCAAGGTCGTCGTCTACTTCTACCCGGCCGCCAGCACACCGGGCTGCACCAAGGAGGCCTGCGACTTCCGGGACAACCTCGCCGACCTCGACGACGCCGGCTTCGACGTGCTCGGCATCTCCCCGGACAAGCCGGCGAAGCTGGCGAAGTTCCGGGACGGGGAGGGCCTGACGTTTCCGCTGCTGTCCGACGAGGACCGGTCGGTCATGACCGCCTGGGGTGCCTACGGCGAGAAGAGCCTGTACGGCAAGACGGTGCAGGGAGTGCTGCGTTCCACCTTCGTCATCGACGAGGACGGCAGGGTGGCCGAGGCGCTCTACAACGTCAGGGCGACCGGTCACGTCGCCGCGCTGCGGAAGAAGCTCTCGGTCTGACGCGGCCGGCCGCCGGTACGGTAGAGGTTTCCGCCGCCGGAGACCACGGACGGACGACGGCCGGCGATTCGGCGTCCGGAACGGCAGCCGCGGCTCGCCGCCGGAGAGCGGGCTCACCCGATGCGCCCGGACTCGCCGGGTGGCACACCGCACAGAACACGGTCCGCGTCCAGCCAGGCCTAATCCGAACCCTCTACGCTGAGCGTCGAGCGGGAGTGGCGTAACAGGCAGCCGCGTCAGGTTTAGGTCCTGGTGCCCTCGGGCGTGGGGGTTCGAGTCCCCCCTCCCGCACCGCGTACGGGCAGGTCAGCGGCCTAGTCATCGCTCTCGCCACCCGCCGTTGCTAACCGGGTGCTAACGGACTGGCCGGCGATGAGGCCGGCCACGAGCGCCGCGGCGTCGCCGTGCAGGCCCTCGGTGACGTGCGAGTAGGTGTCCAGCGTGATCCCGATGGCGGCGTGGCCGAGGCGCTCCTGGACCACCTTCGGGTGCACGCCGGCCGAGAGCGCCAGAGTCGCCCACGAGTGACGCAGGTCGTGCAGCCGGATCCGCGGCAGGTCGGTCTTCGCGATCTCCCGGTCGAACGTACGCGAGAACCGTTCCGGGTGCAGCGGGCCACCGTCCGGGCGGCAGAAGACGAGGTCGTGGTCGGTGAAGCCGGCGCCCATGAGCAGCCGCTCGGCGAGCTGGCGCTTCCGGTGCGCGCGGAGGACGGCGACCGTACCCGGGTCGAGCGCGACGGTCCGCCGGCCCTTCGCCGTCTTCGGGGAGCCAACCCGGATCTCGTGGTTCACCGCGATGACGGTCTGGACGATCGACAAGCGGGCGGCGACCAGGTCGACGTCTGGCCAGCGCAGGCCGAGGCACTCACCCCGGCGCATCCCCGTGGTGGCCAGCAGAAGGAACCCGGCGTAGAGCCGGTGATCGCCGACGTGGTCGAGGAAGGCCCGCACCTCGCCGGCGGTCCAGGTGCTCATCGCCGGCCCGGCCGACGCTGAGGCCCGCGGCGGGTCGGCGGCGTCCGCGGGGTTGCGGGCCAGCCGGCCCCACCGGACCGCGTCCCGGAAGGCCCGGTGCAGGATCGTGTGCACATAGCGGACGGTCCGCGGCGACAGTCCCCCACCGCCGTGCGACCGCTTCCCGTCCGCCAGCAGCGCCGCGTACAGCGCATTGAGCTGGCCGGCGCCGACCCGCCGGAGCTGGACCGAGCCGAGCCGCGGCCGGACGTGCAGCTTCAGGTTGCGCTGGTACGAGTGATAGGTCGCCGCCCGGATGGTGGGCTCGACGCCGTCCAGCCAGTCGTCGAGGAACTCGGCGAGGGTCTGCTTGC
>DASPYH010000300.1:0-3258 GCA_035636875.1 Mycobacteriales bacterium
GACCGCGCTGTGCGAGCGGCTGCTCGAGGAGGGCGTGCCCGGGCTTCACTTCTACACGCTGAACAGGTCGACGGCCACCCGGGAGGTCTGGGCCAACCTCGGCCTGGGTGCCCGGGCAGCCGCCCGGGTCTCCGCCTGAGCGGCACCCGCCGGACGTGCTGACGGCGCTGGTCCTGACCGGCGCCGTGCTGGTGCTGGTCGTCGCAAGCGTCACGACCGCCCGGAGGCCGGCGGTACCTCTTGCGGACCGCGCGGAGTACCTCCGGCGGTGGGCGCCGCTGCACGGGGGCTACCAGCCCGAGGAACAAGCGCTCACCGGTCGCTGGCTGGCCGTCGCGTACACGTTGGCGAAGCCGATGGCGGCGCGAGGGCTGTCGCCGGACGTGCTGACCGCCTGGGGCGTTCTGGTGTCGGCGTCGGCGGCGGCCATTGCGAGCGCGCGCGGCCGGTGGCCCCTGGCTGCGGCCGTGGTGGTCGTCGTCGCCGGCCTGCTGGACAACATCGACGGGGCCGTCGCGATCCTCGCCGGTCGCGCCACCCGGTGGGGCTTCGTCCTCGACTCGCTCGCCGACCGGCTGTCGGACGCCGCCTACCTCGTCCCGCTCTGGCTGCTCGGGGCGCCCGGGCCGCTCTGCGTCCTCGGTGGGGGTCTCATGGGGCTGCAGGAGTACGCCAGGGCACGGGCGGGGAACGCGGGGATGCGGGAGATCGGGGTGGTGACGATCTGGGAGCGGCCGACCCGGGTGATCCTCACCGCGCTGCTGCTGCTCGGCTGCGGGCTGCTGCCCCGGCATGCCGACGCGATCGCCTTCGCCGGCGCGGCCGCATGGGTCGGCCTCGGCGGCATCGGGCTCGCCCAGCTGCTCCTCGTCGTCCGTCGCACCCTGCGAGACTAAGGCCCGGTGCGGGTCCGGCTCGCACTGGCAGCCGCACCCGCCGACGCAGCGGCGCTCGCACTCGGGACCGCAGGAGCACTCGTGTCCGGTGACATTGCGTGGTCGTGGGGGTTTCCGCTCGGGAACGAGATCCGCCGTCGAGGGGTGGTCGCCCGGAGTGCCGAAGGCGGACCGCACCTGGTCGCGGCGGGGGCGCCAACGGATGAAAGACGCCGACCCCGGAGGCCTCGGGTAGGGCCGATCGGCACGGTAAGGAAGGCCGACGCCCCAGCAGGCAAACGGGTCGAGGTGGGCGGGCAGGCGCCGGTGACCGAGATCCCGCACTCCGTCCGGCCGCATCGGTCGGACCGGCGCGCCGGCCTCGTCAACGACCTCGAGCCGCAGACCGGCGACCGCCAAGGCGCGCTCGAGGAGATCGAGCGTGGCGCGACCGCTGCGCTCCGCTCTCGCGACGGAGCTCCCGCTGACGCCGAGGACTCCGGCCAGCTCCCGCTGGCTGAGGTCGGCACGTCGGCGCGCCCTCCGCAGCGCGCCGGTCACGTCGAGATATCCATCCATGCGGCGACCCTCTCGGCCTGCCAGTCCCCTTCGGAAGCTGTCGGATCAAATCTGTGGACGGAGGATCCGTCTGTGGACCGCGGGTTGCAGTGGCGTCGGATGTGTGCCCCGGGTAGCTACGTCTCTGCTTCTCCACGGGACGCAGAGACGTAGCGTCCCAGCAAGGGTCTCGGCGTACCGGACGAACCGGTCCGCTGTCGGCGTCGGCGTCGGCGAAGGTCTCCGAGCGGCCTGCCCGAGCCCACGCCACATGACGGAGACGTGGCGGGGACGAGGATCACTTTTCGCTGCCTCTGCACCGCGTCGCGCGGCAGAGACGCAGCTCCTCAGCACGGACCACTCCTCGGGCCACATCCCTCGGGCCGACGACGCCTCTGCGTCGCCTCCCGAAGCAGAGACGTAGCAATTCGGCAGTCATGTACCCGGCCCGGGCGCGTTCCGGCGGCGACAGGGCATGGCCCGCCGGTTCAGGCGGGTCCGATGAGATCGGCGACGATCTGGGCGGACAGCGCCACGAGCGGGAGCCCGCCGCCGGGGTGGGTGGACCCGCCGACCAGGAAAAGGCCTGGGACGGGGGAGCGGTTGGCGGGGCGAAGGAAGGCCGAGCGGGCGCCGTTCGACGAGCTGCCGTGTATCGCCCCGCCCGGAGCACGGGTGCTGCGAGCGAGGTCGGCCGGCGTGATGACGTGGGAGAACAGGAGGCGGTCGGTCACCTGGAGCCCGCGCCGGGCGAGCAGGCCGAGCAGGCGACCGGCGTACGAGCCGGCCAACTCCTTGGAACCCCAGTCGAGCGCGCCCGGCCCTCGTCCGTGTCGCGGAGCGTTCACCAGGACGAACCATGCCTCGTGCCCGTCCGGTCGGACCGTCGGGTCGTCCGGCACGCTGATGTAGATCGTCGGGTCCGCCACCGGGGCGGCGGGGTTGCCGAAGACGGCGTCGAACTCGTCGTCGTACGAGGCCGGGAACAGCACGTTGTGGTGCGCCAGCCCGGGCGTGCGCCCGCGTACCCCGAGCAGGAGCACGAAGCCCGACAGCGACGGCGTCGTCCGGTGCAGCCGCCGCAGCAACCGGGGCTGGGGGAGCAGGTCGCGGTAGACGTGCACGGCGTCCGCGTTGGCGACGACGATGTCCGCCGGCAGCCGGCCGCGGTCGGCGAGCCGTACCCCGCTGATCCGCCCGGCGCTGGTCTCGATCCGGGCGACGTCGGTGCCGGTGCGGATGGTGCCGCCGAGCGCGACGACCCGGTCTGACAGCGCCTCGGCGAGTGTGTGCAGTCCGCCGCGGAGGTACCAGCCGCCGAACTGCTGCTCCACGTACGGGACGACGGCGAGCGCGGCCGGGGCGCGGCGTGGGTCTGATCCCGTGTACGTCGCATACCGCTCCAACACCGTCCGCAGCCGGGCATCGCCGAGGTAGTGCTCGCCGAGCCAGCGCAGCGTCCGCCCGGGCGCGATCGTGAGCAGGTCGCGCACCCGCACCGCCCGCCGGGCCAGGTCGCCGAAGCCGTCCACCGTGGAGGTCAGGAACGGGCCGCGGACCGCCTGCCAGATCCGCCCGGCGCGGGAGCTCAGCCGGCGCCAGTCGGCGCCGGCTCCGGGCCCGAAGGCCGCGTCCATCCGCGCGGTGAGCACGTCGAGGTCGGCCGTGGTGTCCAGCCGGGTGCCGTCGGCGAACCGGTAGCGGGTCACCGGATCCACCGGCTCGAGGGTCAGCGAGGACTCCAGCGGATCGCCGGTCGCCTCGAACAGATCGGCGAACACCTGCGGCATGGTGAGCAGCGACGGCCCGGTGTCGAAGCGGAACA
>DASPYH010000301.1:0-2229 GCA_035636875.1 Mycobacteriales bacterium
GTCGGGTTGGCGGGCGCCGCGGTTGGCGTCGAACAGGTCGGGCCAGCGGCTGGGCTGGCCGAGGTGCCGGCTGGCCAGTGCGGTGAGGGTGTCCCCGGCAGCGACGACGATCGACCCGTTGGCCGGGCGGGGCGGGCGCCCTGGTAGTTGGAGGGTCCAGCCTTGCTGGATCAGGTCGGGGTCGGTCCAGGCTTGTCCATTGGGCTGGTGGCGGTGGGCGTTGAGCCGCCACAGCTCGACCCAGCGGCGGCCGTCGCCGAGCTGGGTCTCGGCGATCCGCCAGGGTGTGTCGTGCCGGCGGACCCGGTACACCGCCGGCTGCAGGAGCGGCGAGCCGGCCACGGCTGAGGTGGCTGGCATGAGCTCCGCGTGCTCCAGCACCGGTGCCGGCACGGCGGTCGGCGGCGCCGCCGACCCGGCAGCGGGTATGGCCAGGGAGGCGGCGATGGCTGTGATGAGGGTGGCGGCCAGCCGTTGCGGCCCGGCGAGGCCGGGCAGCCGCCGTGCCGCCCGTCCGCGGGCGGCCGCGGCGATTTCGGCGGATGCGGCGGCGGCGAAGGCGGACCAGGCGGCCCAGCACAGCAGGGCGGCGGCGGCGAGCAGGACGGTGCCGTCGTCCGGTCGCACCAGCATCGTCCGGAGCCGGGCGAGGTCGGGTGTCCGGTGCGGCAGCGGAGTGGCGCCGAGGGCGAGCAGCACCGCCGGGGGGCCGGCGAGCAGCGCGAGCAGGATCAGGCCGGCGACGATGGCCCGGGCGAGCCGGTAGCGGCCGGACGGGTTCACGGCCCGGCCCGGGTGACGCCGACGGCGGCGGTGGCGGTCGCCTGGCCGGTGACGGTGTAGCCGGTGTGCCCGGTGAGGGGGCCGAGGATCAGGTAGGTGCCGGTGACGTCGGTGGTGACCTGGACGGTGCGGTCGGCGGTGACGGTGACGGTTCCTTGCAGGCCGGCGGCGTGCAGGTAGGCGCGGGCGGCTCGGGCGGCCGCGGCCGGGTCGATCCGCAAGACGGGGCCGCGGGTGTCGACGGCCTGGGCGGCGGCGCGGGCGGCCTCGGCGGCGACCTGCTGGGCTCGCCCGGCCGCGCGCAGCTTGGCCGCCCCGTCGACGGCGAGGCCGGTGCACAGCAGCAGCGCCACCGCGCAGAGCGCGGCGAACGGGCTGAGCACGCCGGAGTCCGCGGCGCCGCGGCCGGTCATCGGGTCCTGCCGCGGTAGGGGTCGAGCGGGCTGACGGCGTGCGCGGTGAGGGTGCGGGTGCCGGGCAGGCCGGGCAGGGCGAGGTCGGCCAGCGCGAGCTGGCAGGTGACGGTGACGCGCACCGAGCCGGGCGCGCCGGGCGGCGCGGCGAACGCGGAGACGTCCGTGCTGACCGTGACGTGCTGGCAGCGCAGGTGCTGCTCGGCGAGCGACTCGACCGCGGCGCGGGTTGCCGTGGCCTGGGCGTGGTGCCCGGTGCGGGTGAGGGAGGCCTGCCGGGCCGCCGCGCCCGCGGCGGCGTCGACCGCGGCGCCGGCGGTGCCGACGCGGCCGGCGAGCACGCCGAGGCCGAGCAGCAGCAGCAGCGCCGGCGCGAGCACCGCGGTCTCGACGCTGGCCGACCCGCGGACCGCGCTGCCGGCGGTCACGGGGAATCCGGGGTGAAGCGCTCCTCGCCGGCCTGCGCGGTCTGGGTGACCCGAAGGACCAGTCCGGGCAGCGGCAGGATCCGGGGTGCGGTGGCGGTGACGGTGATCCGGACGACGGTCGGGCCGCTGCCGGCGCCGTCGACGTGCACGTCGGACACGAAGTCCTGGCCGGTGCGGGCGAGGAACCGCCGTGCCGCGGCGACGCCGGCCGGGACGTCGCCGGTGGTTGTGCGGGCTACCCGGACGCCGTCGCGGGCGGCGGCGAGGCACAGGTTGCGGGTGTGGTACCACTCGGCGGCCTGTACCCCGGCGAAGAGCAGGGTGAGGAAGGCCGGGAACAGCACGGCGACCTCGATCGTGGTGGAGCCTGCCTGGCGGCCGGGGCGGCGGCTGGTCACGAGGTCACCTGATCTGCGCCTGCCTGCGGCGGACGGCGGCGGCGACGACGGCGAGCAGCGCGGTGGCAAGGCCGAGCAGGACGGCGGTGATCACCGCCACCTCGACGGTGGTCAGCCCCGCCTGCCGGGCGTGCCGCAGCCGGTGCAGCCGGCCGAGGATCGCGCCGGCGAGTGCGGACAGGACCGCCACCTCGGGATCTTCGGCGA
>DASPYH010000302.1:0-4111 GCA_035636875.1 Mycobacteriales bacterium
GATCGCGAGCACCGCCATGGCCGGACCCTAGGGCATTTCCGTCCGCATCCACCAAGATCCATCGGACACGCCCCAGCGGCCGGCAGCCGTACGGTGGCCGGGTGACGCGGCGGCGGAGGTTCTTCTACGACTGCGAGTTCGTCGAGGACGGGGCGCGGATCGACCTGGTGTCGATCGGGGTCGTCGACGAGGCCGGCCGCGAGTACTACGCCGTGTCGACCGAGTTCGACGCTTCGAGGGCGATCCCGTGGGTGCGCCGGCACGTGCTGGACAAGCTGCCGCCGCCGGCCGACCCGGCGTGGAAGCCGCGGTCCCGGATCCGCGACGAGCTGCACCGCTTCCTCATCGGGCCCGGCGAGCCGATCGAGCTGTGGGCCTGGTACGCCGCGTACGACCACGTGGCGCTCGCCCATCTCTGGGGCGCGATGCCGGCCCTCCCGCGCGAGATCCCGCGCTTCACCCACGAGCTCGCCCAGCGCTGGGAGGACGCCGGCCGGCCGCCGCTGCCGCCCGGCACCGACCGGCACGACGCGCTCGCCGACGCGCGGCACAACCTCGCCCGCTGGCGGGCGATCGAGGCCTCCCGGCGCGAGGACGTGTCCTAACTCGCCTTCTCGACCGGCCGCCGGGCCGGGCGGTCGACGTCGGCGAGCTCGACGGCGTCCGGCAGCCCGGTGCGGCCGGCCGACGCGGCCTGCGACTTGACCTTCGCCGCGTAGACGTCGACGTACTCCTGACCGGACAGCTGCATGAGCTCGTACATGATCTCGTCGGTCATCGACCGCTCGACGAACCGGTCGCCGGCCAGACCCTCGTACCGGGAGAAGTCCAGCGGCGGGCCGAACCGGACGCCGACCCTGCGTATCCGCGGGAGCTTCCTGCCGATCGGCTGCACCTTCTCGGTGTCGATCATCGCGACCGGGATGACCCGCACCCTGGCTTCCAGCGCCATCCGGGCGACCCCGGTCTTGCCCCGGTAGAGCCGGCCGTCCGGCGACCGGGTGCCCTCCGGGTAGATCCCCAGCAGCTTTCCCTCGGCGAGGATCCGCTTCCCGGTCTCCAGCGCCGCCTTCGCCGAGGACCCGCTGGCCCGGTCGATCGGAACCTGGCCGGCCCCGGAGAAGAACATCCGGCTCAGCCAGCCCTTCAGCCCGCGGCCGGTGAAGTACTCCTGCTTGGCCAGGAACGTGACCCGGCGCGGCACCATCAGCGGCATGAAGATCGAGTCGGAGAACGACAGGTGGTTGCTCGCGATGATCGCCGGGCCCTTGTCCGGAACGTGCTCCACCCCTTCCACCCAGGGCCGGAACAGCAGTCGGAGCCAGGGGCCGAGCAGCGCGTACTTCAGCACCCAGTACAGCACCGCGCCTCCTCCGGTCGTGGTCAGGAGCCTACGGTCCGTCGACCGCGCACGACAACGACGGCGGGCGCACACCTCGCCCAGCCGGACGTGGCACGATGCCAGAACCGGGTGACTGCGCGAGGGAGGTGGCCCGTGGGCGTGCTGCCGGGCGCGGAACCGTACGAGGCCGACGGCGGCCGGGTCGGTGTGCTGCTCAGCCACGGCTTCACCGGCACGCCGCAGAGCCTGCGGGCGTGGGCGGAACACCTGGCCGCGGCGGGCTACACGGTGGCGCTTCCGCGGCTGCCCGGGCACGGCACCAGGTGGCAGGACCTCAACGCCACCCGCTGGCCGGACTGGTACGGCGAGATCGAGCGCGCCTTCGACCGGCTGCGGTCCCGCTGCGAGCAGGTCTTCGCCGGCGGCCTGTCGATGGGCGGCACCCTGGTGCTGCGGCTGGCCGAGCAGCGCGCGGGCGAGGTTGCCGGCCTGGTCGTGGTCAACCCGCACCTCGGCACGGAGCGCAAGGACGTGAAGTACCTGCTGCCGCTGCTGCACCGGGTGGTCCCGTCCTTCCCCGGCATCGCCAGCGACATCAGGAAGCCGGGAGTGAAGGAGCTGGCGTACGACCGGACGCCGCTGCGGGCGATGCGGTCGCTGACCGGCCTGCTCAAGGTCGTGGCCGCCGACCTGCCGAAGATCACCGCCCCCACCCTGCTGTACCGGAGCCGGATCGACCACGTGGTGGAGCCGATCTCCGGCCGGTTGCTGCGCGAGGGCGCCTCGTCGATCGAGGTGGACGAACGCATCCTCGAGGACTCCTACCACGTCGCCACGCTCGACCACGACGCGCCGACGATCTTCGCCGGCAGCGTGGAGTGGATCCGCCGGCACACCACCCCGCCGGCGGCCGGCGCGGGCGCCCCGGGCGCGGACCCCGCGGGCACGGCCGACGCGGGCCGGCTGCCGGCGGGCGAGTGAGGAACGCCGGTGGTGCCGAGCGAGGGCGGCAGGCGGGGTCGCCGCGACAACGGGCTCGACGCCGTGGCGTTCGTCCCGCTGCTCGACGTCGACCCCCGCGTCGGTGAGCACCTGCTCGACGTGCTCGGTCTGGCCGGAGTCCCGGCGTACCTGGAACCGTCCGCGGACACCGAGCCCTACACCCGGGCGTACGCGCTGCCGAGCCCGCCCACCGACCGCCTGTGGGTCGATCGCGAGCAGCGGCTGCAGGCCAGGCAGATCGTGGACGCGGAGCGCCCGTCTTCGGACGCGGATCGGGACGACGAGCCGTCGCACGGGCTGACCGACCTGGACGAGGAGCGGGCCTGGGAGCAGATCGTCGCCGCCTGGGACGCCGACACGGCGCAGGAGCCGGGCGACGGGTTCGGCCGAGCGGCGCGCCGGGCCGAACCGGGCGCCGGACCGGCCACCGGGTCGCCGGCTCGCCCCTGGCCGGGCGAGCCGGGCGACCCGGCCAGCCCCGCCGACCCCGCCGACCCCGCCAATCGGCCCGACCCGGCCGAGGAGGGCGACGAGCCGGCGGGCGGCGACGCCGGCCGCGGCGAGCACGACGACAGCGACCCGCCGCCGGCTCCCCCGCTGCCGACGCCCGCCGACCTGGACCGCGCGGCCGAGGCCCGGGCTCGGGCCGAGCAGGACGCCCGGGAGGACGACCAGGTCTGGCTCGACGGGCCGCCGGAGGTGGACGAGGGCCACTACCAACCGCCGCCGCCCCCTCCGTTGCCGCGGCTGTCCCGGCAGGCCGTGCTCGCCTCCCTGCTGCTGGCGATCGGCGGGCTGCTGATCGTGGCGCCCGGCATCGTCGGGCTGGACGACCTGACCGGGCTCACCTTCGGGGTCGCCTCGGTGCTCGGTGGAGCGGCGGTGCTGGTGCTGCGGCTGCGCGACACCCGCAGCGACGACGGCCCGGACGACGGCGCCGTCCTGTGACCGGCCTGGGCTAACCTGCCAGCCGTCCGGCGATCGTGCCGGGCTTCCGGCAACGGTGCCGGCTGGCGTGGGGAGGCCCGTGAAGCACAGCGAGACCGTCGAGATCACCGGGCATCTGATGGACACCGGCGTGCTCGCCCGGGTGCTCGACGACGTCCTGGAGTACGGCGGCGACTACAAGGTGGACCGGCTGGACCTGGGCCGGGAGCACGACGACGAGTCGTACGCGCGGATCTCGGTCGGCGCGGACGACGCGGACACGCTGCAACGGATCCTGATGCGGGTGCAGATCCACGGCGTCAACCCGGTGAACGCGGCGGACGCGCGGCTGGAGCCCGCGCCGGCGGACGGGGTCTTCCCCGACGACTTCTACTCGACCACCAACCTGGAGACGCTGGTCCGGCTGGACGGCCGGTGGGTGCCGGTGCAGCGGCCGGAGATGGACTGCGGGCTGGTCGTCGCCGACGGCCAGGTGCGCACCGTCCCGGTCTCCGATGTCCGCGCCGGCGAGCAAGTGGTCTGCGGCGCGACCGGCGTCCGGGTGGAGTTGCCGGCGCAGGTGCTGGAGGAGGGCGACGGGTTCGAGTTCATGTCGTCATCGGTGTCGAGCGAGAAGCCGCAGGTGCTGCTGGTACGCCAGATCGCGCAGCGGGCGCGGGAGGTCAAGGCGGCCGGCGACCGCGTGCTGTGGGTGGCCGGGCCCGCGGTGGTGCACACCGGCGCCGCCCCGGCGATGGTCGCGCTGGTGCGCGCCGGCTACGTCGACGTGCTGTTCGCCGGCAACGCGCTGGCCACCCACGACATCGAGGCCAACCTCTT
>DASPYH010000303.1:0-6688 GCA_035636875.1 Mycobacteriales bacterium
CGGCCGCGGCCGTCGCCGGACCGTCTGGCTGGTCGCGGCGCTCGTCGCCGTGCTCGCGACCGGCTGCGGGGTGCTGCTCGCCCAGTCCCGATCCGCGCGCGCCGCCGAGGCGGACCGCGCCGACCTGCTCTCGGCCGCGAAGCAGGAGGCGGTCAACCTCACCAGCCAGGACTACCGGACGGTCGCGGTGGACCTGCGCCGTGCTGCCGACGGCGCGACCGGCCAGCTGCGTACCGACCTGGATCAGCGCCGGGCACAGACCGAGCAGGTCGTCACCAAGGGGAAGGTGGTGGCGAAGGGGGCCGCCGTCGACGCCGGCGTCGTCGCGGTCCAGGCAGACTCCGCGACGGTGCTCGTCGCCGTGGACAGCAGCGTCGCCTCGTCCGCGGCGGCGACGCCGACGAGCCGGCGCTACCGGTTCCAGCTCGACCTGACCCGTGCCGGCGACCGCTGGCTCGTGGCGAACCTCACCGCCCTCGGCCTGACCAGCTGACGAGCCGACCGACGAAGGAGCTCACCGTGCCAGCACCGCACCGCGGCCCGATCCGGCGCCCGCCGGCCGACGCGGACCAGCGCCGGGCCCGGCCGGCCCGGGTCGCCGGCCGCCGTGGCCGCCCGGCCGGCGCGGCCCCTGCGCGCGCGGACGCAGTCTCCGGGTCCAGCGCCTCGGAAGCCCTCGCCGAGGGGACCCGGGCCGCTGGGGAAGGCGCGGTGGCCGCCTCCTCCGGAGGTGTGGCCACCGTCCCGTCCGAGCGCTCCGCCGACGGCACCGTGCTCGACCCACCCGAGGACACAGCCGCCTCGCGGGAGGGCACCGAACGGGGTGCCGCCACCGACGGCGCCGGCTCCTCCGGAGGCGAGACGGCGACGGCCGGGCAGCGGGCGACGAGCGAGCGGGCAGGTCGGACCGGCGGGGGGCGCCGGGCAACGGTGCCGGGGAGCGAGGACAGCCCGACGGGGCCCGCCGCCAGGGACGGCGAGCGGCGGCGGTGGGGGCTCCGGCCGGGACGCGAGGGGTCCGGCCGGAGCAGCGGGCTAGCGGTCGTCCTGCTGACCGTGGCCGCGGTCGCGCTCGCGGCGCTCGCTCTCGTACTCGTCCAGGGCCAGCGCCGCACCACGGCCCGCGCCGATGCGGAGCAGGCGGTCCTGGTGCCGGCCAAGACCGCCGCGGCGCGGATCCTCTCGTACGACTACCGGCACCTCCCGCAGGACACCGACGCGGCCTCGCACCTGCTCACCGGGACGTACAAGGGTCAGTACGAGGACGCGATGCGGCGGCTGATCGTCCCGCAGGCTCCCAAGCAGCAGGCCGTGGTGTCCGCCGAAGTGCTGTCGGCGGGGGTCAGCAGCGTGAACCGGGACGGCGACCAGGCCGTCGTCGTGGTCTTCGCCAATCAGACGGTGTCCACCACCTCGCTGACCCAGCCCCGGGTCGACCAGCTCAGGGTGCGCCTCACCCTGGACCGGGTCGACGGGCGCTGGCTGGTGTCCAAGGTGGACGCCCTCTGAGGGCACCCGGCCGGCTGGACGCCGACGGCGTGTAAGGTGAGCGCCGAGTCCCACCGAAGACCGCCGGCCGCTGGGCGTGCCCAGCCGAAGGCTCCGTCGCGAGACGGGCGACCCGCGCAGGATGGACGGTGACCGTGCCGGCTTCCCGCCGTGCCACGCCCCGTGCGCCCCGCGCCGGGGCGTCTGTCGTCTCCGACCGGCCCCGCCGGCACGTGCCCTGACGGGCAGGCAGACGAGAGGAGGCACGTGGCGAACCAGGAGAAGACCGCGGCGGTCGGCGAGATCAGCGACCGCTTCCGGGGCTCGTCCGGAGCGGTGCTCACCGAGTACCGCGGGCTCAGCATGGCCCAGATGACCGAGCTCCGGCGCTCGCTCGGCGACGCGGCGACGTACGCGGTCGTGAAGAACACGCTGACCAGGCTGGCGGCGTCGCAGGCCAGCTTCCCGCTCCCCGAGCAGCTGCTCACCGGGCCGACCGCGATCGCGTTCATCAGCGGCGACCCGGTCGAGGCTGCCCGGGGCCTGCGCGACTTCTCGCGGACCAACCCGCTGCTCGTGATCAAGGGCGGGGTGCTGGAGGGCAGGCAGCTCTCTCCGGAGGACGTGCGCCGGCTCGCGGACGTCGAGCCCCGCGAGGTGTTGCTGGCCAGGCTGGCCGGTGCGATGCAGGCATCGCTGTCCCGGACCGCCGGCCTGCTGCAGGCCCCGCTGTCGCAGGTCGCGCGGCTCGCCGCCGCCCTGCAGGAGAAGAGACAGGCCGAGGCGGCGCCCGCCGCGGGGACCACTGAGGCCGGGACCGAGGCCGCGGGGACCACTGAGGCGGCGCCCGCCGCCGGGACCACTGAGGCGGCGCCCGCCGCCGGAACCACCGACGCCGCGCCGGCGGCCCAGTAACGACAGGAAAGAGAGGACCGCCGACCATGGCGAAGCTCAACACCGAGGACCTGCTCGACGCGTTCAAGGAGATGACGCTGCTCGAGCTGTCGGAGTTCGTGAAGCAGTTCGAGGACACCTTCGGCGTCACCGCGGCCGCCCCGGTCGCCGTGGCTGCCGCGCCGTCCGCCGGCGGCGGTGGCACCGAGGCCCCGCAGGTCGAGGAGCAGGACGAGTTCGACGTCATCCTCGAGGGCCCGGGTGAGAAGAAGATCCAGGTGATCAAGGAGGTGCGGGCGCTGACGAGCCTCGGCCTGAAGGAGGCCAAGGACCTCGTCGACGGCGCGCCGAAGCCGGTCCTGGAGCGGGTCAACAAGGAGACCGCGGAGAAGGCCAGGGGCCAGCTCGAGGGTGCCGGCGCCCGCGTCACGCTCAAGTAGTCCCGCGCCTGCGGGCTTCATCGCTGCCCCGTCCGGTACGTCCGGGCGGGGCAGCGGCATCTGCCGGCCCCCTTGCCAGTTCAACGGCCATTGGCGTGTTCGGGCGACCCGCGGCCCGGTTCGCCGGGGCCGAGACGCGGCCGGTCCACGAGACCCGCTGCCCACCCGGGGCTGGCCCGGCATGCTGCTGCCCGCTCCCGGGCTGGCCCAGCACCTGCTGCCGCCCGGGGGCTCGCCCAGCATGCTGCTGCCCGCTCCCGCGGCTCGCCCAGCACCTGCTGCCGCCCGTGGGGCTCGCTCAGCATGCTGCTGCCCGGGCGCTGGCCCAGCACGCGGGCGGCATGTCGCGCCGGTGGCCGCACCGTGTCCGGCCGTCGCGCGCGTGCCACCCTCACACCGCCGGCGCAGGTGCCAGGCCCCGAGGGACCGGGCGTAACCACCTGCCGGCAGCCTCGTTGGGCATGGTGCGGGGATGACGAGGCCCGACATCCCGACCGCGCCGACGGGGGTGGCGCGGTGGGATGTCGGTCCTCCCCCAGCGGGACCGGGCCACGAGGGGAGGGCCCGGCACCGCCGCCGGCCGGGCGGCCGGGGACGTGGCCCGACCCGCGACCCCGGCCGCCCAACCACCCGCCCGGACCTTCGGCCGGCCGCTGCGGCCTGCCGCCGCCAGGTCGCCGACGGCTACGGACGGCCGTCCGGCGGTCGTCCAGCCGTCCGCCGCAGCCGTGCCCGCCCCTGCCGGCCGGATCGCCCGAGCGCCGGTTCGCGCCTGTGACCAGCGGAAATAACCCCGACACGCCCGGCGTTGCGCCACTGGCGAGACACGCCGTGCCGTCCGCTCTTGACGTCTCGCCCGCAGCGAGTCACGCTGACCCACGAAGTGGACGTCAGGAGGAAGGCGGCGGCCTCGACAGCAGTGTGCGTTGCGGCTACACTGCTAGTTTGCGCTGCCCTCTGACCTCCCGTCCTGCGACCTGGGCGCTGCCCCCGCCGAGTCCGGGAGGTTCGAGGCTGCGCGCGCACTGACGCCGCCTGTCCTCGGAAGGACGCATCTTGGCAGTCTCCCGCCCCGGCCACGGCACGACCATCTCGCCAGACCGCAAGGGGATTCCCGGCGCTCCGACCCGGATCTCCTTCGCGAAGATCCGAGAGCCCCTGGAAGTCCCCGATCTGCTCGCCCTGCAGACCGACTCGTTCGACTGGTTGGTCGGCAACGACAGGTGGCGCGCGCGGATGGCGAAGGAGACGGACGCGCGGTCCGGCCTGGACGAGATCCTCGGCGAGATCTCGCCGATCGAGGATTTCTCCGGCTCGATGTCGCTGTCCTTCTCCAACCCTCGCTTCGAGGACGTCAAGGCGTCCGAGGAGGAGTGCAAGGACAAGGACATGACGTACGCGGCTCCGCTGTTCGTCACGGCCGAGTTCATCAACAACACGACCGGAGAGATCAAGAGCCAGACGGTCTTCATGGGGGACTTCCCGATGATGACCGCCAAGGGCACGTTCATCATCAACGGCACCGAGCGGGTCGTCGTCTCCCAGCTCGTCCGGTCCCCGGGCGTCTACTTCGACCGCACCCTCGACAAGACCTCCGACAAGGACGTCTACTCCTGCAAGGTCATCCCGAGCCGGGGTGCCTGGCTGGAGTTCGACGTCGACAAGCGCGACACCGTCGGCGTCCGCATCGACCGCAAGCGGCGGCAGCCGGTCACCGTGCTGCTCAAGGCCCTCGGCTGGACCGAGGAGAAGATCCGCGAGCGGTTCACCTGGTCGCAGACGCTGCTGGCCACCCTGGAGAAGGACCACATCCAGACCCAGGACGAGGCGCTTCTCGACATCTACCGGAAGCTGCGTCCGGGCGAGCCGCCGACGCGGGAGAGCGCGCAGACGCTGCTCGACAACCTCTTCTTCAACCCGAAGCGCTACGACCTTGCCAAGGTCGGCCGCTACAAGGTCAACAAGAAGCTCGGCCTCGAGGTCCCGGTCACGCAGGGCGTGCTCACCGAGGACGACGTCGTCGGCACGATCGAGTACGTGGTCCGGCTGCACGCCGACGACGACGGCTACGAGGTCGACGACATCGACCACTTCGGCAACCGGCGGCTGCGCACCGTCGGCGAGCTGATCCAGAACCAGATCCGGGTCGGCCTGTCCCGGATGGAGCGGGTGGTCCGCGAGC
Source organism: Mycobacteriales bacterium (assembly GCA_035636875.1). Lineage (GTDB taxonomy): Bacteria > Actinomycetota > Actinomycetes > Mycobacteriales > CADCTP01 > CADCTP01. The sequence goes on from DASPYH010000303.1 coordinate 5,005, forward strand.
GGATGACCACCCAGGACGTCGAGGCGATCACGCCGCAGACCCTGATCAACATCCGCCCGGTGGTGGCGTCCATCAAGGAGTTCTTCGGCACCAGCCAGCTCTCCCAGTTCATGGACCAGACCAACCCGCTGGCCGGGCTGACGCACAAGCGCCGGCTGTCGGCGCTCGGCCCGGGCGGCCTGTCCCGGGAGCGTGCCGGCTTCGAGGTCCGCGACGTGCACCCCAGCCACTACGGCCGGATGTGTCCGATCGAGACGCCGGAGGGCCCGAACATCGGCCTGATCGGCTCGCTGTCCTCGTTCGGGCGGGTGAACTCGTTCGGCTTCGTCGAGACGCCGTACCGGAAGGTCGAGAACGGCCGGGTCACCGACCAGATCGACTACCTGACCGCGGACGAGGAGGACCGGCACGTCATCGCGCAGGCCAACGCGCTGCTCGACGCGAAGGGCAACCTGAGCGAGCCGCGGGTACTGGTCCGCCGGAAGGGCAACGAGGTCGACTACCTCGACCCGTCCGAGATCGACTACATGGACGTCTCGCCGCGGCAGATGGTGTCGGTGGCGACGGCCATGATCCCGTTCCTCGAGCACGACGACGCCAACCGCGCGCTGATGGGTGCCAACATGCAGCGGCAGGCAGTGCCGCTGCTGCGCAGCGAGGCGCCGCTGGTGGGCACCGGCATGGAGCTGCGGGCCGCGGTCGACGCCGGGGACGTGATCGTCGCGGAGAAGGCCGGCGTGGTGGAGGATCTGTCCGCCGACTACGTCACGGTGATGGCCGACGACGGCACCAGGCAGACCTACCGACTGCACAAGTTCCGCCGGTCCAACCAGGGCACCTGCATCAACCAGAAGGCCGTCGTCGACGAGGGTGACCGCGTCGAGGTGGGCCAGGTCGTCGCCGACGGTCCGTGCACCGACGAGGGCGAGATGGCCCTCGGCAAGAACCTGCTGGTCGCGTTCATGCCGTGGGAGGGGCACAACTACGAGGACGCGATCATCCTGTCCCAGCGGCTGGTGCAGGACGACGTGCTCACCTCGATCCACATCGAGGAGCACGAGGTCGACGCGCGCGACACCAAGCTGGGTGCGGAGGAGATCACCAGGGACATCCCGAACGTCGCCGAGGAGGTCCTCGCCGACCTCGACGAGCGCGGCATCGTCCGCATCGGCGCCGATGTCGTGCCTGGCGACATCCTGGTCGGCAAGGTCACGCCGAAGGGCGAGACCGTGCTGACCCCGGAGGAGCGGCTGCTGCGGGCGATCTTCGGCGAGAAGGCCCGCGAGGTCCGCGACACCAGCCTCAAGGTGCCGCACGGCGAGTCCGGCAAGGTGATCGGTGTCCGCGTGTTCACCAGGGAGGACGGCGACGAGCTGCCACCCGGCGTGAACGAGCTGGTGCGGGTGTACGTGGCCGCCAAGCGCAAGATCACCGATGGCGACAAGCTGGCGGGCCGGCACGGGAACAAGGGGGTCATCGCGAAGATCCTGCCCATCGAGGACATGCCGTTCCTCGAGGACGGGACGCCGGTGGACATCGTCCTCAACCCGCTCGGCGTGCCCGGCCGGATGAACGTCGGCCAGGTGCTGGAGACCCACCTCGGGTGGGCGGCCAAGTCCGGCTGGACGGTCGAAGGCGCTCCCGCGTGGGCCGCGAACCTTCCCGAGCGGGCCCGACAGGCGCC
>DASPYH010000304.1:0-2264 GCA_035636875.1 Mycobacteriales bacterium
GCCGTCCGTGCGGGGTCCTGGCCGCCGCCAGACGCGGTCGGGGTCTGCGACCGGGTGGCGGGGGTGGCCGGTCAGTGGGCGATCCCCGCGGGCGCGGTGCCCAGCATGCCGGTCCACCGCTCGACGAAGTCGGGCACCGTCTTGCCGGTCGTCGCGACGTCCTCGACCAGCACGCCGTCGACCGCGAGACCCAGCACGGCGGCGGCCATCGCAAGCCGGTGGTCGTGGTAGGTCCGCACGACGCCGCCGCGCAGCGGCCGGGGAACGACCCGAAGCCCGTCGCCCGTCTCGGTGACGTCGCCGCCGAGCCCGGTCAGCTCGGTGGCCAGCGCCGCCAGCCGGTCGGTCTCGTGCCCGCGCATGTGTGCGATTCCGCGGAAGGTCGACGGGGTGCGCGCGAGCGCGGCGAGCGCCACCAGCACCGGCACCAGCTCGGTGCAGTCGCCGAGGTCGGCGTCCAGCCCGTCGAGCCGGCCGCCCGAAATGGCCGTCAGGCCGCCGCCGTCCAGCAGGCAGGTCGCACCCATCCGGGCCAGCAGCTCCGGCAGCCGGTCGCCGGGCTGGTCGCTGTGGCGGGGCCAGCCGGGCACCCTGACCCGCCCGCCGGTGGCGAGCGCCGCCGCGACGAACGGTGCCGCACTGGAGAGGTCCGGCGGCACGGTCAGGTCGCGCCCGCTCAACCGTCCTGGCGCGACGGTCCACCCGCGACCGTCCGGATCGGACTCCACGCCGGCACCGGCATCCTGCAGCATGTGGACGGTCATCGCGACCTGGGGCCCGCTCGGCACCGGCTGGGCGGCGGCGTGCCGCAGCCGCAACCCCCGCTCGTACCGGGGGGCCGCCAGCAGCAACCCGGAGACGAACTGGCTCGACCCGGAGGCGTCGATCGTCGCCCGGCCGCCGGGAAGCCGACCGGCACCGTGCACCGTGAGCGGGACCCCGCCGCGGCCACCGTCGTCGATGCTCGCGCCGAGTGCCCGCAGGCCGGTCAGCAGCGGCGCCAGCGGTCGCTGCCTGGCACGCGGGTCGCCGTCGAAGCGCACCGGGCCGTCGGCGAGCGCGGCCAGCGGGGGGACGAATCGCAGGACGGTGCCGGCGAGACCGACATCCACCGTCGCCTCGCCGTGCAGCGGTGCCGGCGTGACCAGCCAGTCGTCGCTGTCGTCGGCCACACCGACGCCGAGCGCGCGCAGGGCGGCCGCCATCAGCTTGGTGTCCCGGGCGCGCAGCGGGTTGCGCACCCGGGATCGGCCGTCGGCGAGAGCGGCCAGCACCAGGGCCCGGTTGGTCACCGACTTGGAGCCGGGCACGTCGACCACCGCATCGACGGGTGCGGCGGCTCGCGGCGCGGGCCAGGGATCGGTGGCGGGCGGCACGGCGTCCATCCTGCCCGACGGCGCCGCCTCCAGCGCGGGTGCGGGGTCGTGGTTCCGCCGATGCTGCGGCGCTGCGTCGCGTGCCGGTGCAGAGCGGGCTCTGCGTCGCGTGCCGGTGCAGAGCGGGGGCGCGGTTTCGGCGGGTGACCTCGGGGGGTGGTTCCGCCGATGCTGCGGCGCCGCGTCGCGTGCCGGTGCAGAGCGGGCTCTGCGTCGCGGGACGGTGCAGAGTCGTAGCTTCCGCGAGGTGTCGTACCGTCGGGGCGTGTGCGGACGGTACGTCGCTCGGCGCGAGGTCGACGACCTCGTCGCCGAGTTCGAGGCCGAGGACGCGATCGGCGAGCCGCTGCTCGCCGACTACAACGTCGCGCCGACCGACCCGGTCCCGGTGGTGCTCACCCGGCACCGCAGCGGCGACCGCGGCGGCCCCGTGGTCCGGCAGCTTCGCGTCGCCCGGTGGGGACTGGTGCCGTCCTGGGCGCCGGACACCCGCCGCACCGGCAAGCTGATCAACGCACGGGCCGAGACGATCGCCGGGCAGCCCGCCTTCCGGGCCGCGCTGCTGCGCCGGCGGTGCCTTGTCCCCGCAGACGGTTGGTACGAGTGGGCGCCGCGCGAGAACGGCGCCGGCCGGCAGCCCACCTATCTCACCCGCACGGACGGGAGCCTGCTCGCCTTCGCCGGGCTGTACGAGCTGTGGGGCGACCAGCGGCTGCTCACCTCGGCGATCGTCACGACCGCGGCCGTCGGCGAGCTGGTGCGGGTCCACGGCCGGATGCCGCTCGTGCTGCCCCGCGCCGCGTGGGGCGCCTGGCTGGATCCGGGCCGGGAGGACGTCACCGACCTGCTGATGCCGCCCGACCCGGCGCTCGTCGCCGGCCTGGAGCT
>DASPYH010000305.1:0-4463 GCA_035636875.1 Mycobacteriales bacterium
TGCGCCTGGGCGAGCAGCCGGGCGCGCAGGATGCGCAGTGCCTGCTCCTTGTTCTGCAGCTGGCTCTTCTCGTTCTGCATCGAGACCACCGTGCCGGTCGGCAGGTGGGTGATGCGGACCGCCGAGTCGGTGGTGTTCACGCTCTGCCCGCCGGGCCCGGACGACCGGTAGACGTCGATGCGCAGGTCGCCGGGGTCGATGTGGACGTCGACGTCCTCCGCCTCGGGCAGCACGAGCACCCCGACGGCGCTGGTGTGGATGCGGCCCTGCGACTCGGTGGCCGGCACCCGCTGCACCCGGTGCACACCGCCCTCGTACTTCAGCCGCCGCCACACGCCGGCGTCCGCCCGCCCGCGCACCGCCACCGTGACGTCCTTGTAGCCGCCCAGATCGCTCGGCTCGGCGTCGAGGACCTCGGTCTTCCAGCCCTGCCGCTCCGCGTAGCGCAGGTACATCCGGAGCAGGTCGGCGGCGAACAGGGCGGACTCCTCACCGCCCTCACCCGCCTTGATCTGCAGGATCACGTCCTTGCCGTCGTTGGGGTCGCGCGGCAGCAGCAGCTCGCGCAGCCGCTCCGTCAGGGCGTCCACCCGGTGCTCGAGCTCGGTCGCCTCGGTCGCGAACGACGGGTCCTCACCGGCCAGCTCCCGGGCGGTGGCGAGGTCGCCACGGGCCGCCTCGAGCGCGTGGGCGGTGTCAGCCACGGCGGTCAGCTCGGCGTACCGCCGGCCAAGCCGCCGGGCGAGCGCCTGGTCGGCGTGCACCGAGGGGTCGGCGAGGCGCACCTGGAGGTCGGCGTGCTCGGCGAGCAGCGCCGGCAGGCGCTCCGGGACGGTCATCTGCGTGTCTCCCACGGACGACGACGGCGCCCACCTCGCGACGAGGTGGGCGCCGTCAGGGTGGCTACTTGGCTGCGGAGCTGCGCTGCCGCTTGCCGTACCGCTGCTCGAACCGGGCCACCCGGCCGCCGGTGTCGAGGATCTTCTGCTTGCCGGTGTAGAAGGGGTGGCACTGCGAGCAGACGTCGGCGTGGATCACGCCGTTCTTGGCTGTGCTGCGCGTCGTGAACGTGGCCCCGCACGAGCAGGTGACCGTCGTCTCGACGTAGTCAGGGTGGATTCCGGGCTTCACGATCGGGTCCTCTCGTCATGGCCGCCGGGTCGCCGCCGCTGCTGGTGGCGGGGCGTGAACCGGAGCCGAGGTCAAGTCCAGTGTGCCAGAGCGGCACGACTGCGCAACGTCGGCCACCTCCGCTCCATTCCGGGCCGCGGTGGCCGGCTCGAACCCGCGCCTGGCCATCACCCCCCACTCCCGGCTGCCGCGCAGGTAGCGCACCAGTCCCCGCAACCTCCAGAAGACCGATAGCTGGCGGTAGCCGAGGTTCTCGGCGAAGGCCCAGCCGAACAGCAACGCGCGGTCCCGCAGCCGTCCGCAGCGCCGGTACGCGACCTGGTCGAGCAGGATGGCGGCGAGGCTGAGCGGCACCCCCATGCCGTAGGTGGCCAGCAGGAAGACCGCGGTGAACGCGGGGTCGACGGCGTGCAGCGCCAGCCCGAGCCCCAGCGCGACCACCCCGAGCGCCTCGATGACGGGGCCGACGAGCTCGATGACGACGAAGTACGGGAACCCGGCCGAGGGCCCCGTAGCGGGGGTTGCCGATCAGCCGGCGGTGCCGCACCAGCACGTCCGCCAGGCCGCGCTGCCACCGATCGCGCTGGCGGCCGAGGACGCGCACCGACTCGGGGACCTCGGTCCAGGCGACCGGGTCCGGTACGAAGACGACCTCGGCGGGTCCTCCGGCCTCGATCCCGCGTCGGCGCAGCCGGACCACCAACTCCATGTCCTCGCCGACGGTGTCCGCGGCGTACCCACCGGCGGTCAGCACGGCGTCGCGGCGGAAGAGCCCGAACGCGCCGGAGATGATCAGGTTGCCGCCGAGCCGGTTCCAGCCGAGGCGGCCGAACAGAAACGCCCGCAGATACTCGACCGCCTGGACTCCCGGCAGCAGCCGGCGCGGCGCGCGGGCGGTGACCACCCGGCCGGAGCGCACCACGCAGTCGTTGGCGACCCGGATCGTGCCGCCACTGGCCACCACGTCCCCGCGGCCGAGGAACGGCCGGACCACCCGGAGCAGGGCGTCCGGCTCGATCAGGGTGTCCGCGTCGATGGCGCACAGCAGCTCGCCGGCGGCGGCGTTCACCCCGGCGTTGAGTGCGTCGGCCTTGCCGCCGTTCGCCTTGTCCACCACGAGCAGCGCCGGGGCGGTGAGGGAGTGGTAGAGCCCGCGCACCGCCGCGGTCGGCACCGACAGCCGGAGGATCGGGTGCACCGGGACGAGCGCGAACTGGTGCCGCAGCGCTTCGAGGGTGCCGTCGGTCGAGCCGTCGTTGATCACCACCACCTGGAGCCGTGGGTAGCGCAGCGCCAGCAGGGCGCGGACGCTGGCGGCGATGGTCGCCGCCTCGTTGTGCGCGGGCGCGAGCACGCTGACTGTCGGGGCCGCCGGAGAGCTGAGCAGCAGGGTCAGCTGCTCGCTCCAGCCGGCGCGCGCCCGGTGCCGGATGTCCGTGGCTGCAGCGGTCATTAGCACCGCCTGGAAGCCGTTGCTGAGCAGGAAGTAGCCGAGCACGATCCAGTTGACGACGAGCACCGCGTGCCGGGCGGCCGACACCAGCGCGCCGGTCACCGGGCCGCCTCCACCGTGCCGTCCGGCAGGTCAAGCATCCGGCGGGCCATGTCGGCGGCGAACGGGTCGGCGTGCCCGAGGGCGCGCCGCAGGAAGAGTCGACCCGGCCCGCGCAGCCGGCGCAGCGCCGTGCCGGCCGCGTACCGGACGTCCCAGGACCGGTCGCCGAGCAGCTCCGCGAGGGCGCCGGCGGACCGCCACTCGCCGAGCCGGCCGAGGCCGTGGGCGGCCGCGGCGCGTACCTCCGGCGCCGGGTCGTCGAGCAGCCCGACCAGGGCGGCAGCGGCTTCGCCGCCGCCGACTGCTGTGCACAGGCCGGCGCCGCAGGCTCGGACCGCAACGTCGGGGTGGGTGGCGGCGGCCAGCGCCGGGAGCACGAACCGGCGCTGCGGCGCGGCGGCGGCTATCTCGAGCACGTCGGCGAGGCGGGGCGCGTCCGGGTCGGCCAGGTACGCCTCGATCGCGTCGCCGGCCGCCGTGCCCGCCCGCAGCAACCCGGTCTGGGCGCAGAACCGGCAGCCGGGACGCGGGTCGTCGAGCATCGCGAGCAGGCGGCGCACCACCTCGGTGGCCGGGGCCGGGCCGGCGGCGTCGGCGGCGGCGGCACGCACCGCCTCGTGCGGGTCGTCCAGCAGCCGGGCCACCAAGTCGTCGGCGGTCCCGATCCTGGCCAGCAGCCGCAGGCCATGCAGCCGCCGCCACCACAGCCGGCTGCGGCAGCTGCGCCGGGCCTCCCGCACGGCGCCGGTCTCGGCGGCGACCAGGCGCAGCCGGCGCAACGCGGCGCCGGAGAGGCTGTCGGCGAGCTCGGTGAGCACCGGCAGCGCGAGCCGCCGCGGCAGGGCACGGAGCTGGCGCGGCGCGTCCTGCACGCCGCCGTCACCGTGGACGGCGGCGGAGACCGATCGGCGGGCGCGCTCGAGCCGGGGCGCGCGGCGCCGGGCGAACGTGGTCCGCGCACCCTCGGCGACCAGCGCGACCACCGCAAGCACGACCACCGCGGCCTCCACCTGCAGCACGGTGACCAGCGGCCGCAGAGACACTCGTCAGTCCCCGAGCGCCCGCTGCAGCTTCCGTACGAGCAGGGGAACGCTGAACGGCTTGGCGATGTGGTCGGCGGCGCCTTCCTCGGGGGTCTGCAGGGCCTCGGCCTCGGTCGCCCGAGCGCTCACCACGATGACGGGCAGCTGCTCCAGGATCCCGGCCAGCCGGAGCTGACGGAGGATCTCCATCCCACCCAGGCCGGGCAGGTCGAGGTCGAGCAGGACGGCGCGGGCGTCGATCGACCTCGCCGGCCCCAGGAACGCATCCAGCGCGTCCTGCCCGTCGGGCAGCACCACGCAGGTGTAGCCCGCCGTCTCGAGCGTGTGCCGGAGCAGCTCGGCGATCACCGGATCGTCCTCGACGATCGCGACGTCGACGGCCGCGGACGGCCTCGTGTCGCCCGCGCCGGCGGCCAGCACCCGGCCGCGGCCGGCCTCTTTCGCCCGCCCCAGGGCGCGGTCGGCCGAGCGGTAGAGATCGGAGAAGTCCTCGCCGTCCGCGGGGAACTCCGCGACTCCGGCGCTGACCCCGACCTGCGCGACCGAGTCCTCGCCCACCCGCACGCCGGCCCGCCGGAAGCCGGACAGCACCTCGGCAAGCCGCGCGACCGCGGTGTCGCGCCCCATCCCCGACCCCACCACGACGAACTCCTCGCCGCCGAGCCGGGCGACCAGCTCACCGTCCCGGAAGTGCCGGACCAGCCACTGGGCGAGTTGCTGCAGCACCCCGTCGC
>DASPYH010000306.1:0-2575 GCA_035636875.1 Mycobacteriales bacterium
GGCCGGGACGGACGAGCTGCGGGACCTCGATACGTACGGCGGCTGGCTGCGCGCGCATGGCCTGCCCGACCGCTCGACCTCCGCCGACCTGGACGCCGCCCGCCGGCTGCGGGCCGCGCTGCGCTCCGCCGTAGGCGACAGCGCGGACCCGGCCCCGGCTCCAACCGAGGTCGCGGTGCCGGTACGGGTCGGGCTGGACTCCGGCCGCCGGCCGACCCTGCTCGCCGGCGACCCGCTCGGCATCGTCGCCGCCGCCGCGGTCGGCCTGTCCGGCGACGGCCGCTGGGACCGGGTGAAGATCTGCCCGGCCGACGACTGCCGGTGGGCGTTCTACGACCGCTCGAAGAACCGGTCCCGGCACTGGTGCTCGATGGAGGGCTGCGGCACCAAGGCGAAGAGCCGCGCCTTCCGGGAGCGACAGCGTGCCGGGCCGCGCGCGAGACGGTGAGGACGTCCGCTCCCACGCCGCCGCTCGTCGCGCTGCTCACGGCCGCAGCGGTGCTGGCGGGCGGGTGGCCTGGTCGGGCTCCGGCATCGAGACATCTTGTGAGGCTCGAGCCGATGCAGGCCGCGCGCGGGCTCCCGATCGGGCGAGCGTTCCGGCGTCGGCCCGAGGCAGAAACGGGCTGCGTCCGGCCGGCGGAGGTTGCTAACGTGGACGCCGTGATCAGCTGAGCTGCGCTAGACGATGCGCGCCGCGCCCGGTCGCCTTTTCCCCTGGCCTGGGCGCCATGGAGCCCAGTCGCGGGCCATCGCCGGATCACGTCCTCCTCGACGATTCGCCGGCGGTCGCCCGTATCCCTCGTTTCCCTCCGAGGAGGCACCGATGACCGTGCAACCCGACTCTCCGCTCGGCGAGCCCGCCGCGACGATCAGCGCCGCCGCACCGGCAGACCGGCCCGACCGGACAACCGACCCGACCGAGCGAACGACCCGTCGGACCGGCCAGACCGACCGGAACGGCCGGACAACCGAGCGGACGACCCGTCGGACCGGCCAGCCGAGCCGTCGGACCGGCCGGACCGACCGGACAAGCGACACAACAACCGAGCCGACCGACCGGACGACCCGTCAGACCGAGCCGGCCGAGCCGGCCGAGCAGGCCGAGCAGGCCGAGCAGGCCGAGCAGGCCGAGCCTGTCGGGCTCACCCGCCGGGAGCGCCGCGCCCGCGGGCGTGGGGAGTCGGCCGTGGTGCCCGGGCGGGTCCAGGGCCGGCCCGCTGTCCCGCCGAAGCCCCGCGACTACGCAGCCCGGAGGCGGGGCTGACCTCCGATGCCGACCGCTCCCCCTTCCGGGGAACCCGGTCGGCTCCTTCGCGCGCCCGGTGGGCGCTCGCAGCACCGGCGGGACGTGCAACGCCGACGGGCGGCGTGTGTGGGCAACGGCATCGGCGGGCACCAGACGGCAATGCATCATTTCGACATCGCTGCGGCGGCCGAGCAGAGCGCGGACTTCCGACGCGTGCTGTGGACCGGGGAGCACGCCCAACTCGTCATCATGACGATCCCCCCGGCCGGCGAGATCGGCGAGGAGGTGCACCCGGACACCGACCAGGTGCTCAGCTTCGTCAGCGGGATCGGCGAGGCCCGGGTGGGCGGCGAGACGAAGCCGGTCACCCAGGGCGACCTGGTCGTGGTCCCCGCCGGCACCCGACACAACTTCGTGAACACCGGCCCGCTGCCGCTGGTTCTGTACACGGTTTACGCCCCGCCGGAGCACGCCCCCGGAACTGTCCATCGCACCAGGGAGGAGGCGCAGGAGGCGGAGCGGTCCGGCCTGGACCAGCCACCGGCGTCCTGACGCGCCAGGCACCTGCCGGTCCCCGGCGTCCGCGAGCGACAATCGCCAATGCTCGCCGGGCCTCGGCCGCGACCGTCCGTGCCGACCGACACGCACATCACGCGCCAGGTACTCCGGTCGGTCGCGAGGACTCGCGCCTGTGATGCCCGCCCGCGCGAGACCCGGACGCTCCCACCCCGCGAGCAGCCAGCCGAGAACTCGACGCTCCCCGGCTTACCTCGACTCGTCGGCCTGGGCGAACAGGCCGACCGGGCAGGAGACTCCGGTGCCGCCGAGGCCGCAGTAGCCGTTGGGGTTCTTCGCCAGGTACTGCTGGTGACAGCGCTCTTCCGCACTTCAACCAGCGAGCTGCTGCACTTCCCACCCCTCCGATCTCTGATCACCAGCCGGACAGGGGGTCGGGGTCGGTCTGATCACCAGCCGGACAGGGGGTCGGGGTCTAGGACCCCTTCCCTCAGCGTCCCTCCGGCACCGAACGGCATAGCGCCTCGGATTGTGTACGAGCATAGAGGTCGCCGCCTGGCGCGACGCGGTCCAGACGCGAACTAATTATCGAGACCTTCCATAAACCGCTTCGCCTCTTCGTCGTTCCTCCGGGCCTCACTCCGGTAGGCCTCTGCGACACCTCGCAGGACGGCTGCCGTTCGAGGATGCGTCGCTTCTATCGCCTTCGCCATGTCGGCATAGCGACGGGCGAGGTCGTACTCCCCCTTCCCGCCGTCAGTCAGGCTCCTCCATGTGACGCCGCGCTTGTTGTGGAGACCAATTGCGAAT
>DASPYH010000307.1:0-13649 GCA_035636875.1 Mycobacteriales bacterium
TCCTGGCGTTCGCGGTGAACGTCTCGGTCAGCGGGCTCGACCTCACCACGGTCGGTGTCATCCTCATGATCGTCGGTGGGATGTGGTTCCTGCTCACGCTGGTCCTGCTCGCGAACCGCCGCGGCCGCCCGCCGGAGGGCGGGATCGTCGAGGAGCGGCTCATCTACAACGACGACCCCCTGTAGGAGGCCGCGGCCCGGCCGGGCCACCGGGCCGCCCGGCTTGTCGGCGATACTCGGGACGTGGCGCGTACCCGGGTCTGGCGCAAGGGTGTCCTCGAGGCGGAGGACTTCCCACTCGAGAAGGTGTCCGACTTCCTGGAGCAGGACGACTGCGTGGTGTGGGCGGACCTGTGCGTTCCCCACCGCGACGACCTGCAGCAGGTGGCCGACGAGCTCGGGCTCGACCCACTCGCGGTGGAGGACACGGTCGAGCGGCACGAGCGTCCGAAGGCCGACCGCTACCCCACCCACCTGTTCGTGACCACGTACGCCTTGGAGTTCGACACCGAGCACCGGCTCCGGCCGGCCCGGATCTCCGCGTTCGTGCTCCCGCGGGCGCTGGTCACCGTGCGGCAGGAAGCCTGGTTCGACATCGAGCAGGTCGTCCGCAGGTGGGACGCCACCCCGGAGCTGGCCGAGTACGGGGTGGCGTCGCTGCTCTACGGACTGCTCGACGTCGTGGTGGACGGCCACTTCGAGGCCGTCCAGCAGCTCGACGACCGGGTCGAGGCCATCGAGGACGCGCTGTTCGACGACCAGTCGCAGGCCGACACCGTCCAGCGCTCCACGTACGAGCTGCGCAAGACCCTGGTCGGCCTGCGCAAGCTGATCCTGCCGATGCGCGAGGTCGTCGGCACGCTCCTGCACCACGTGACGGTGAACCACTCCGCCGAGCTGGCCGAGCGCTACCACGACCTGTACGACCACGTGTTGCGGGCCACCGAGTGGAGTGACAGCCTGCGCGACCTGGTGACCACGATCTTCGAAACCAACCTGTCGCTCGCCGACGCACGGCTCAACCAGGTGGTCAAGCGGCTCTCCGCGTGGGCGGCGATCATCGCGGTGCCGACCGCGGTGACCGGCTTCTACGGCCAGAACGTGCCGTACCCCGGCTTCGGGCAGTGGTGGGGATTCGTCACCAGCACGCTCGTCACCGTGCTGCTCGCCGGCGGGATCTACCTCGGCTTCCGCCGCCAAGGTTGGATCTGAGGCCGAACCCGGCCGCGATTCCAGCGGTCGGGACGTGAAGCGCCAGGGCTGATCGCCGCGGTCACCGTGTGACCGTGAGCTCGACCTTCTGGAACTCCTTGACGCTGGAGTAGCCGCACTTGGCCATCCCGCGCCGCAGGGCGCCGAAGATGTTGCGGGAGCCGGAGGCGTCCGCGGTCGGGCCGAGCAGCACCTCGGACAGCGCTGGCGGCGCCTCGGTCTCGCTGTGAGCTGGGCCTTCGGTGCGGGACCAGTGCAGCCAGGACCGTGGCAGCTTCGGGTGAGACACGGTGGGGTCCCAGTACCAGCCCTGGCCGGGGGTCTCGGCGGCGGCGGCGAGCGGCTCGCCGAGCATGACCGCGTCCGCGCCGCAGGCAATGGCCTTCGCCGCGTCGCCGCCGGTCATGATGTCCCCGTATGCGACCAGGTGGACGTACCGGCCACCGGTCTCGTCCAGGTAGTCGCGCCGGGCCGCGGCGGCGTCCGCGATCGCCGTCGCCATCGGCACCTCGATGCCGAGCACATCGTGCGTGGTCGACTCGTGGTGGGCGCCGTAGCCGACGATCACGCCCGCGGCGCCGGTGCGCATCAGGTGCAGCGCGGTCTGGTAGTCCCCGCAGCCGCCGACCACGACCGGGATGTCCAGCAGCGCGATGAAGGTCTTCAGGTTGAGCGGCTCGCGCCCGGCCGCGACGTGCTCGGCCGAGATCACCGTGCCCTGCACGACCAGCACGTCCGCGCCGGCGTCCAGCGCGGTGTTCGCGAAGACCAGGGTGTTCTGCGGGGAGAAGCGGACCGCGGTGCGCGCGCCGGCGCCGCGCACCTCCTCGATGCGGGCAGCCACCAGGCCCGGCTGCACCGGAGCGGCGTAGGCGTCGCGGATCACCCGCTGCGCGGCGAGCCGGTCGCCCTCGGCCGCCTCGACGATCCGGGCCAGCACCGACTCGGGATCCTCGTGGCGGGTCCACAGGCCCTCGCCGTTGAGCACCGCGAGGCCGCCGAGCTTGTCCACCAGGGTCGCGGTGGTCGGCGAGACGACCGCGTCCGACGGAGCCACCATCAGCGGCAGGTCCATCCGGTGGGCGTCCAGCTGCCAGGCGATGGACACGTCGGCCGACCCGCGCGTGCGCCGCGACGGCAGCAGCGCGAGGTCGTCCAGGTGGTATCCGCGCCGGGCGGTCTTGCCCATGCCGATCTCGACCACGTCGCGCACCGCGCGTCCTTCCTCAGCGGCCCGGATAGTTCGGCGCCTCGATCGTCATCTGGATGTCGTGCGGGTGGCTCTCCTTGAGGCCGGCGGCGGTCACGCGTACCAGCCGGGAGTGCTCCTGCAGGTCCACGATCGTCGCACATCCCGCGTAGCCCATCGCCGCGCGCAGCCCGCCGACCAACTGGTGGGCGACCGCGGCCAGCGGCCCCCGGTACGGCACCCGCCCCTCGATTCCCTCGGGCACCAGCTTGTCCTCGTCCAGCACGCCGGCCTGGAAGTAGCGGTCACGGGAAAACGAGGGGGTGGGCGCGCGTCCGAGGACCTCACGGGACTGCATCGCGGCCAGCGAGCCCATCCCGCGGTAGGTCTTGTACTGCTTGCCGTTGATGAAGATCAGCTCGCCCGGCGACTCCTCGCAGCCGGCGAGCAGGCTGCCGAGCATGACCGTGTCCGCGCCGGCGGCGATGGCCTTGGCGATGTCCCCTGAGTACTGCAGGCCGCCGTCGCCGATCACCGGCACGCCCGCCGCCCGGCACGCGGCCGCGGCGTCGTGGATGGCGGTGACCTGCGGCACGCCGACGCCCGTGACCACCCGGGTGGTGCAGATCGACCCCGGGCCGACACCGACCTTCACACCGTCGGCTCCGACGTCGACCAGCGCCTGAGCGCCCTCGCGGGTGGCCACGTTGCCGCCCACCACCTGGACGGCGGTGGCCCGCTTGAGCAGCGCGACGGTGTCCAGCACGGCACGGGAGTGGCCGTGCGCGGTGTCCACGACCAGCAGGTCGGCGCCGGCCTCGACCAGCGCCATCGCCCGCTTGTAGCCGTCCTCGCCGACGCCGACCGCGGCCCCGACCACCAGCCGGCCGTCCGGGTCCTTGGTGGCCAGCGGGTACGCCTCGCTCTTGGCGAAGTCCTTCACCGTGATCAGGCCGCGCAGCTTGCCGCGGTCATCGACCAGCGGGAGCTTCTCCACCTTGTGCCTGCGCAGCAGCTCGAGGGCGTCCGCCGCCGACACCCCGACCGGGGCGGTGACCAGGGGCATCGGCGTCATCACCTCCCGCACGCGGCGGGAGAGGTCGCTCTCGAACCGGATATCGCGGTTGGTCACGATCCCGACCAGCACGCCGTCCGGGTCGATGACCGGGACGCCGGAGATCCGGTAGCGGGAGCAGAGGCGGTCCACCTCGGCCAGCGTGGCGTCCGGCCCGCAGGTGACCGGGTTGCTCACCATGCCTGCCTCGGACCGCTTGACCAGGTCGACCATCGACGCCTGGTCCTCGACCGAGACGTTGCGGTGCAGCACGCCCACGCCGCCCTGGCGGGCCATCGCGATCGCCATCCGCGCCTCGGTCACGGTGTCCATCGCGGAGGAGACCAGCGGCACCCGGACGGAGAGTTCTCTCGTCAGCCGGGCGGCGGTGTCCGCCTCACCCGGCAGCACGTCCGACTCCGCCGGCAGCAGCAGCACGTCGTCGAAGGTCAGCCCCAACTGCGCGAACTTGTCCGGGAAGGGGACGTCCACGGCACCTCTTCCGATCGGCGGGCGGTGACCCATCGTACCGGCGGACGGGTGAACGGTTACCGCCACGGCCTACGGAGCGTCTACCGTGAGGCAGGTGACGGACGACTCGCCCCTGGACCCGTTCCTCGGCGACCCGGCCGACCCGGCCGCCGCGCTGGACGACCTGGACGACTCCGACGGCGTCGACACCCCCCTCACGCCCGCTGAGCGTGAGGACGTGCTGGCGGACATCGAGGACCTGGACGTGTTCCAGGCCCTACTCTCCCCCCGCGGGGTCCGCGGGATCGTGGTCGAGTGCTCGGACTGTGGCGAGTCCCACTACTTCGGCTGGGACCTGATGCGCAGCAACCTGCGGCACCTGCTCGACGTGGGGCGTACGCGGGTGCACGAGCCAGCGTTCGGCCCGGACCCGGCCTGCTACGTGAGCTGGGAGTACGCCCGGGGCTTCGCCGACGGCGCGTTCGCCGCGGCCGAGGCCGAGTCGTAGACACCCCGGGGGGCGGCCCCCGGACCCCCGGGCGGGGGTCGGGGATTGCTGGTCCGGTCGGCGACCGGGCTCGGCCAGGGTGCTGCCGGCTCGTGGACCGGCCCGTGGGCGGCCGGTCAGGTCAGGAGACCAGGCCGCGGCGGAAGCCGTGCGCCACGGCCTGGGCCCGGTCGTTGACGCCGAGCTTGCGGAACAGCCGGCGGGCGTGTGTCTTGACAGTGTCCTCGGACAGGAACAGCTCGCGGCCGATCTCGCCGTTGCTCTTGCCCTCGGTCATCCCCACCAGCACCTGCAGCTCGCGGGACGTCAGCCGGATGGTGGTGTCCTGGCCGATCGGGCGCGGGCCGGCGAGCTCGACCCCGGCCAGCGCGTGTGCGAGCGCGGCGCAGACCTCCGCGTGCGAGGCGTCCCAGCGAAGGTAGCCGCGCGCGCCGCAGGCGACCGCGGCCACGATGTTGGCGGTGTCGTCGGCCGCTCCGAATACCAGCACGCAGGCGCGCGGGTGGCGGGAGACCAGCCGGCGGGTCAGCACGATGCCGGTGTCGACGGCGCGCTGCGTGCCGACCAGCACGACGTCCGGCCGCTCGCGCGGGAAGCGCTCCAGCATGTCCTCGCCACTCGCCACGGTGTCGACCCGGTCGACCCCGGGCACGACCGACATGAACTGCGCCAGACCGTCTCGGACCCCTCGTCGCTCGTCGCAGATGAGCACGCTGGTCATCCGGAATTCCTCCTCAGCGCATGCCGCGTCGGTCGTGCATCACCCCCCGTGATGTGGAACGCCCACGTGACTGTAGACCGTCCGGGTGACCTCGTGTGAAGGGTCGGATCGGACCAGATCGCAGTCTCGCGGCCAGGACGAGTCCCTTGTCCGCCGAGCAGACTAGCGAGCCGTCGAGCGGTCGGTGGGTGGAGCGATGATGCTTTCCGCGCAGCCGGCTGGCGGCCGTTCGCATGCCGTGACGCAGGCCTGACGCAGCCCCAGGAAGTCGTCACCGCAGCGTCCGTGCAGGCCACACGAGCGGGAGGAGGCCGGGTCGGTCGGGGTCCAGCGCTGCTGGGCGGAGTACGCAAGGGGGCCGGGCGGGCGTGTCCCGCTGCCTCCGTCGTGGCACCCGCCCTGGCCGAGAATTTACGGCGTGTCGTAACAGGTTCCACTCACCGTGACTGCTCCCCGACCAGCCGGCGGCGTCAGTGCCCATCGCGGGCGCGTTACCGAGGCAGCGCCACCGCCCGTGGGCGGTCGGGCGATCCGCTCGGGAAGTCGCCACAGGCAGTTACCGGTGCGGGGATCGGCGTCGCCCGATCCGGTGGTGGGGGGTGGCGAGCGGCCGAAGCGCGGCGGGAACACCGAAGGCGACGGCGCGGTGCCTCCTCGGCGGGTCCGGCCGTGGCCGCTCAGCCGCCGCCGACCGCGCGGCAGATCAGGGTGACGGCTGCGGTCAGGTCGGGCACGTGGGTCACCCGGCTCGGCAGGGTGCGCGCGTTCCAGCCGGACCCCCCGGCGAGGACCGCCACCGGTGGGCGGAGCACGGGGAGGCCGTCGAGCACGGACACGTCCGCGTACCGGGCCATCTGCGCCCAGACCAGCAGCACGGCCGGTCCGGTCCGGCGCACCGCGGCGAACAGCGCCGGTGCCGGCAGGCCGCCGCCGAGCAGCCGTACCCCGACGCCACGCTCGGACAGCGCCGCAGCCAGCGCGGACAGCGGCAGGCTGTGCATCTCGCCCGGCGCGCACGCCAGCAGCACGGGTCTGCCGTTGCGCGGCTCGGGCGCGTCGACGCTCCGGCGCAGGACGCCGATCGCCGTCTCGGCGAGCAGGTGCTCCACCTCGACGCCCTCCCCGGTCGCCGCCCAACGCTGGCCGACCGCGACCAGCACGGGTCGGAGCACGCCGTCCCAGGTGGCCACCACGCCCTGCTCCTGCACGGCCCTCTCCATCGCCCTGCGCAGGCTGCGGGCATCGAGTGCCATTGCCGCCCGGGCCAGGCCCCGGACCTCGCGGGCGGCGCCGGGCAGCGCGAGCACCCTGCCGCCGGGTCCGCCGGCGGCGGTCGGGGCGATCGGACCAGGACCCGCGCGCCCCCCGCCGGCCACCCGGGCGGCGCCCATCTCCGCCCGGCTCGCCCGGGGCGCGGCCGCCGGCGCGCCGGTCGGCGGTCCGCCGGCCCCTCGACCGGCTCGGTGCGACAGGCCGGGGGCGTCGGCGGCCGGATGGGTCTCCGGGGCCTCCTCGGGTTCGACCGCGGCGAGCCGGCCGGACGGGCCGGGAGGCGGGCCGCCGTCGGTGACCGGCCAGGCTGGCGCCTGGTCCGCCGCGATCCGCGCTGCCTCCCCCGGCGGCACCCCGTCCAGCACGAGCCGCCGCATCGCCTCGAGTCGAGCGATGTCCAACCGCGAGTAGCGGCGGTGTGCACCGGCTGTGTGCTGGGTAGGTCCCAGCCCGTATCGCCGGTCCCACGTTCGCAGCGTCGCGGGCGCGACACCCAGCCGCCTCGCCACCGCCGCAACGGTGAGTCGCGGCTCTGGTGGGTCCGAGGCGGCGTCATCCGGCCCGGCGTCGCCCGACACGCGCTCATCATCGACGGGCGCGCAGGGCGACGGCAACCACACTGATCGCGACCGGAATGCAGCTTGAACAAGGTGTGACGCGGTTGTACTGTCAACTACACAGTTCAGCTCGACTCACCCAACGGGGAGGGATGAGAGGAATGGCAGACATCCGGAGGTTGCCGGGCCCGAACGCCGACCTGTGGGAGTGGCAGCTGCACGGCGCCTGCCGCGGCGAGGGCAGCGACCTGTTCTTCCACCCCGAGGGTGAGCGCGGCCCCGCCCGGGCAGCCCGTGAGGCCGCCGCCAAGGCTGTCTGCGGCCGGTGCCCCGTGGTCGACCCCTGCCGCCGGCATGCGATGGCGACCCACGAGCCCTACGGCGTGTGGGGTGGGATGTCCGAGTCGGAGCGGGAGCAGGCGCTCGCCGGCCAGCACCCGCTCAGCTCATACCTGGCCTGAGCTGCGACGACAACGGCGGCGGCCGTCCCGGAAGGGACGACCGCCGCCTGGTGCGCCTGGGTCAGTGCCGGTGGCCGTGCGAGTGCCCGTGGCCGTCCGCGTGGTCGGCCCCGTCCTGCTCCTCGGGCTTCTCCACCACCGCGCTCTCCGTGGTGAGCAGCATGGTGGCGATCGAGGCAGCGTTGACCAGCGCGGACTTGGTCACCTTCACGGGGTCGACGATGCCCCGCGCGGCCAGGTCGGCGTACTCGCCGGCCGCCGCGTCGAAGCCCTGGCCCGCACCGAGCTCGCGGACCCTCGCGACCACGACCGCGCCCTCGAAGCCGGCGTTCGAGGCGATCTGCCGCAGCGGCTCGTCCAGCGCGCGCCGGACGACCGTCACACCGGTGCCCTGATCGCCGGTCAGGCCGAGGCCGTCCAGCGCGCCCGACGCATGCACCAGGGTGGCGCCGCCGCCGGGGATGACGCCCTCCTCGACCGCCGCGCGGGTGGCCGAGATCGCGTCCTCGATGCGGTGCTTGCGCTCCTTGAGCTCGACCTCGGTGGCCGCACCGACCCGGATGACGCCCACGCCGCCGGCCAGCTTGGCCAGCCGCTCCTGCAGCTTCTCCCGGTCCCAGTCGGAGTCGGTCTCCTCGATCTCCCGGCGCAGCTGGGCGATGCGCGCCTCGATCGCGGCCGGGTCCCCCCCGCCGTCGACGATCGTGGTGTCGTCCTTGGAGACCGTCACCCGGCGAGCGCGGCCGAGGACCTCCAGGCCGACCTGGTCCAGCTTGAGCCCGACCTCGGGTGCGACCACCTGGCCGCCGGCGACGATCGCCAGGTCCTCCAGGAACGCCTTGCGCCGATCGCCGAAGAACGGCGCCTTCACCGCGACCGCCGGGAACGTCTTGCGGATGGCGTTGACGACCAGGGTGGACAGCGCCTCGCCCTCCACGTCCTCGGCGACGACCAGCAGCGGCCGGCCGGCCTGGACCACCTTCTCCAGCAGCGGCAGCAGGTCGGCGACGCTGCCGATCTTCTGCGAGGTCAGCAGGATGTAGGCGTCGTCGTGCACCGACTCCATCGCCTCGGGGTCGGTGACGAAGTAGGGCGAGATGTAGCCCTTGTCGAACTGCATCCCCTCGGTGAACTCGAGCTCGGTGGCCATCGTGTTTGACTCTTCGACGGTGATCACACCGTCCTTGCCCACCTTGCTCATCGCCTCGCCGATCAGCCTGCCGATCTCCGGGTCCTGGCCGGAGATCGCGGCGACGTGCGCGATCTCGTCCTCGGTCTCGATGTCGGTGGCGACCGCGTCGAGGTGCTTGACGACCGCCTCCACGGCGGCGTCGATGCCGCGCTTGAGCTCGGCCGGGTTGGCCCCGGCGGTCACGTTGCGCAGGCCCTCCCGGACCAGCGCCTGGGCCAGCACGGTCGCGGTGGTCGTGCCGTCGCCGGCCACGTCGTTGGTCTTGGTCGCGGCGTTCTTCGCCAGTTGAGCGCCGAGGTTCTCGTACGGGTCGGTCAGCTCGATCTCGCGGGCGATGGTGACGCCGTCGTTCGTGATCGCCGGCGGTCCGAACTTCTTGTCCAGCACCACGTTCCGACCGCGGGGACCGAGGGTGACCTTGACGGTGTCGGCGAGCCGGTTGACACCTGCCTCCAGCGCGCGGCGGGTCTCGTCGTGGAACGAGATGATCTTGGCCATGAGTGTCCTTTCACACCGCCGCCCCGGCGTCCAGGTTCGGACCCCGGGGCGACGGGCTGTTGATGGGTGGGCGTCAGCGCACGACGACGGCGAGGACGTCGCGCGCGGACAGGATCAGGTACTCCTCGCCGGAGTACTTGACCTCGGTGCCGCCGTACTTCGAGTAGAGAACGGTGTCGCCCACCGCGACGTCGAGCGGGATCCGCTTCTCGCCGTCCTCGTCCCACCGGCCGGGGCCGACCGCGATGACCGTGCCCTCCTGTGGCTTCTCCTTGGCGGTGTCCGGGATCACGATGCCGGACGCGGTGGTGGTCTCCGCCTCGTTCGCCTGGACCACGATGCGGTCCTCGAGCGGCTTGATGGTGACCTTGGTGGCGGTCGTCACGAGCTGACTCCCCCTCCTGAGCTGGGGTCGAGTGGATGCGGTTGGTGGGAGCGCGAACCCGACCCGTCGTCGCGGGTGCCGGGCCGGTGCCGCGGCTCTCGGCTGGCACTCTAGACCGCCGAGTGCCAATCACTCAAGGCGCCCCGCCGGATGACGCCGTCAACGCCGGGCGCGCCGCAGGTCGGCGCGCCCGCGGATGATGACGGGTCGCCGTCACCGGTCAGGCGGTGGAGAGGATCTGGTACGCCTCGGCCAGGCGTCCCTCCGGCAGCCCGCCGGTCAGGGCGTTCGCCGCGTGCCAGCTGCGCAGCATCGCCTCCAGACCGTCGCCCAGATGGGCGGTCTGGCTGGAGTGGGCGCGCAGCGCGGCGACCTTCCGGTCGAAGGTGTCCGTCACGTCGACGAAGTGCTCCGGCTGCGGGCCGCCCATCAGCCACACCTCGGGCACCTCCCACGGCTCCAGTCCCTCGTCCGCCAGCAGCTCGGGGTGGGCGAACCGGTTGCGGGCGTCCGGGTAGACCGCGCACAGGGTCGCCTCGCCGACGGCGAGGTGGTCCGGGTGGGACGCGGCGATCCGCTGCCAGTTGCGCTGCGGGGACTGGGTCAGCACCCGCTGCGGCCGGACCCGGCGAATCTGCCGGGTGACGTCCCGGCGCAGCTCGTGCGTCACGGACACCTGGCCGTCCGGATAGCCGAGGAAGGTCACGTCGGTGACGCCGAGCGCCTTGGCCGCCGCCCGCTGCTCGGCCTCCCGCAACGCCGGGACCTGCTCGCGCGGCGTCTCGTCGAAGCCGCCCGCGTCGCCCAGTGTGACGATGCAGTAGGCCACCTCGATCCCGGCGTCGGTCCAGGCCGCGATCGTCGCCGCCGAGCCGAAGTCCACGTCGTCGGGGTGCGCGGCCACCACGAGGGCGCGCTCGATGTCGGTGGCTGGTTCGGTGCCGGCTCGCGTCACGAGACCGGATCGTACCGGCCGGTAGCCTGACCGGCCTGACGAAAGGACACCGCCGTTCGGCTGGTGTCCGAGGGGTCCGGTCCGCTATCACGTACCCGTGCTCTCCGTCGCGCGATCCGTGCGGGGCCGCGTCATCCTGGCCGCCGTGGCGACGGGTGCGACGCTCGTCGTGGCTGCGGTGTGGCTCGCCGCGCGGCTGCCCGGCTCGCGGGCGGTCAGCGACGTCGTCGTGGTGGCCAGCGCTGCCGCCGCGGCGTCGACGGCCACCTGGGCCGCCCGCCGCGAGATCGGGCGGCCCCGTCGGGCCTGGACGCTGCTCGCATTGAGCAGCGGGGCCTGGGCGCTCGGCCAGACCTCCTGGGCCGTCCGGCAGCTCGCCACCGGGGTGGACCTACCGAACGACGAGCTGACGGTCGGGCTGTTCGTGCTGGCGGTGCCGCTCGCGCTGGTCGGCCTCCTGTCCCTGCCGTCCGCCCGGATCAGCCGCGGGACGCAGGTCCGGCTGCTGCTGGACGGGCTGATGGTGGCCACGGCGCTGGCGGTGGCCATCTGGGCGGTGGTGATCGGCCCGGTGCTGTCCGAGCCGGGCGGCGAGCGGATGGTCCGCGAGTACGGCCTGGCCTACCCGATCGCCGACATCGCGACGCTGACCGTGGTCGTCCTGGTCGCCGCGCGGGCCGGCGGCTCCTGGCTGCGACCGGTGCTGCTGGTCGCGGCCGGCCTGATCGTCCTGGTCGTGACCGACTTCGTGTTCGTCGGGCTGGTGCTGCGCGGCCGGTACACCACGGGCGGCCTGCTCGACCTCTGCTGGGCGATCGGCTTCCTGCTGCCGGCCATCGCCGCGCTGCTGCCGCCGGCCCGGCCGGACCCGTCCGGTCGAACCGAGAGGCGCACGCCGCGCGCCCGCGCCCTGCTGCCGTACCTGCCGGTCGCGGTGGCGCTGATCGCGCCGGCCGTGGCCGGTCCCGGGCTGCGGGGCTCGGGTCTCGTCGCCGGCGGCCTGGCCGTGGTGCTGCTGCTGCTCGCCCGGCAGGCGTTGAGCGCGGTCGAGAACGCCGAGCTCGCGGGGGACCTGTCCTGGCTGGCGTACTCCGACCCGCTGACCGGCCTGGCGAACCGCACGCTGTTCGCGGAGCGGGTGGCGGACGCCCAGCGCCGGGTGCGCGATGGCGGCCGGCTGTCCGTGCTGCTGCTCGACCTGGACGGCTTCAAGGCGGTGAACGACTCGCTCGGGCACGCGGCCGGTGACCGGCTGCTGGTGCTGCTCGCCGAGCGGCTGCGCGGCGCGGTCGACCCCGCCGACCTGGTCGCCCGGCTCGGCGGCGACGAGTTCGCGGTGCTGGTCGAGGCGGCCGGGCCGGGCGCCGGGCTGCGGACCGCGCGGCGGGTGCTGGACGCGCTGTCCGCCCCGGTCCCGTTCGAGGGCCGGGTGGTACGGGTGACGGCGAGCATCGGGGTGGTGGAGCAGGCCGAGCAGAGCCCGGACGACGTGCTGCGCGACGCGGACGTGGCCATGTACGCGGCGAAGACCGCGGGCAAGGCGTGCGTACGGGAGTTCGAGCCGGCGATGCGCCGTGCGGTGGTGGCGAAGGCCGAGCTGGAAGCGGACCTGCGGCACGCGCTGGACCGGGGCGAGTTCATCGTGCAGTACCAGCCGGTGGTCGACCTGAACACCCGCGAGGTGGCCGGAGCCGAGGCACTGGTGCGCTGGCGGCACCCGCGCCGGGGGATGCTCACGCCGAGCGCCTTCCTCCCGCTGGCCGAGGAGACCGGGCTGATCGCCGACGTGGACGCCTGGGTGCTGGACACCGCGTGCGCGGTCGCCGCCCGCTGGCAGGAGCTGCGACCCGGCTTCACCGTCAGCGTGAACGTCGCCGCCGACCGGTTCGCCCGCACTGACCTGGTCGGCGCCGTGGCGGATGCGCTGGCCGACACCGGGCTGCCGCCGTCCTGCCTGACGCTGGAGCTGACCGAGACCGCGCTGGTCGCCGACGCCGAGGCCACGATCAGCCGGCTCAGCGCGCTGGGCGCCCTCGGCGTCCAGGTGGCGATCGACGACTTCGGCACCGGCTACTCCTCGCTGGCCTACCTGCACCGGCTGCCGGCGAGCGTCCTCAAGATCGACAAGTCGTTCGTCGAGGGGCTGGGGACCAACGCGGAGTCGACCGCCCTGGTACGGGTGATCCTCGGGCTGGCCGAGACCTTCGGGCTGCGCACGGTCGCCGAGGGGGTGGAGACCGAGTCGCAGCGGGCACTGTTGCGGGCGCTGGGGTGCGTGACCGCGCAGGGCTACCTGTTCGCGCCGGCGCTGGACCCGGACGAGCTGGAGGCGATGCTGGGCGGCCCGGCGCGCGGGGTCGGGCGGGCGCGGCTGCGCTCGGTGGACCCGGCGGCGTCGGCGGTCGAGGAGTCAGCGCCGGCGCACGCGGAGCCGTCGGCCGCGCCCGAGGTGCCGCTGGTGGTTCCGCCGGACCAGGCCGCCGCGCCGGCCGCGGGGGAGCAGCCGGCGGCGCGGGGCGTCGGCCGGGCGAGACTTCGCCTCTCCGAGCCCGCCACGTCATCGTCCGTGCCGCCGGCCGGGAACGGTGGCGGGCAGCGGGCCGGCGCGACGCCCGCGGACGGTGCGGACGAGCCGGCCAGCGCCGAAGCGCCCATGTCGCCCTGACCCGGATCGGCGGCTCGGGCAGGCGTCGGGCACCCCGGCCGGACTCCCGTCCGGCCGGGATTGCGGCTTGCCGCCGGCGCCCGGACGGTGGGTCTCGACCAGCCCGGCACCCGGCGAGGCCGGCCGGGCGGGTCGGTAGGAGCCTCGGCGCTCAGTCGCGGGGGATCTCGGCCGCGCCCTCGGGGGACTTCGGCAGCGGCCGGCGCGGCTCGCGTACCCCGGCACCGCCGCTCTCGCCGCCCTCGTCGCGCCAGCCGCCCGACGGCCCGTACGGCGGGGCCGAGACCAGCCGGCGCAGGTTGCGCCGGACGCGCCAGCGCCGCAGCACGCCACGCCGCTCGCCGCCGAGCGCGATCCGTTCGTAGATCTCCCGGCGCCGGCGCAGCCGGTCCACCCGCTCACCGCCCACGCTGCGACCGTACGCCTGATCGCCGGCACCCGTCGCGCGAGATCGCCACCCCCGCCGGTCCACCGCCAGGCGCCGCGGCCCTGCCCGCAGCAGGCCTGCAG
>DASPYH010000308.1:0-2588 GCA_035636875.1 Mycobacteriales bacterium
GCTGTCCGCCGTCACCGGCGCGACGACCACGAGGTCATCGGATTCGTCGTGTTTGATGTAGCCCGAGTTGCCGCCGGGTGAGGTGGTCTGCAACGAGACCAGCGGGCCCGGGTCCAGAGTGAAGCTCTGGTTGGCGTCACCAGGCGTGGGATGGTTGGTTATCGAGAAATCGGCGCAGTTGCTGTCGGTGTCGGTGCCGTCAGGCAGGCGGATGTCGCTCCTCCCGGCGCCACTGGCCGAGACGGGCGAAGGCGCGAAGCAGCCGCCCCGCCCTGATCCGGAGGCGCCTTGGTAACCCTCGGCGGACCACGGGTCGACAAGGCCTCCGTAGTTGAGGCTGTCGACTGCCAGGCCCCGGGCGTCACGCAGCACCATGTTGCCGGCGCTGGTGGAGAGGGCGGGGCCGCCAAACCACTGGTCAGGTGCTGGCGGGCCCTGGTAGCCCCCGTTCGTCACGGCGGCGTCGACCACCGGCGCGTCGATCGAGTGGCTGCTGCCGAGGGGCTTATCGAGGGTGATGCTGCTGCCCAGTGCCCGCACGGGCTCGTTGCTCGAGTGCGCGAAGCGTGTCGCCGGGCTGAAGGTGACACCGGTGCCCCGGTCGCTGAAGGGAAGGTTGGACGCGTGGTCGAACTTCAGCGGGGCGGTCAGGGTGAGGCCGGTGCCGCCAGCGCCGGGGGTGCCCACCGACGCGACGGTGACCCTCTCGGTCTTCGGGCCGATGTCGAGCCGGATCGTGTCGCCGACAGTGATGTTGGTGGTCGAGGTGACCTGGATGCTGGTCGCGCCGGCGGGCGCCGCAGCCGCGAGGCGGGCCTGCGTGCCCGGCTTACCGACGGCGGTCACCGTGGCTGTTTCCAGCGTGGCGCCGTAGCCGATGGCCAGCTTCTGGCCGACCGTGAACCCCGAGGTGCTCGTGACGGGCACGTTGGTTGAGCCGGCGGGGACCGTGATGACCGGGCCGTCGGGCAGCGGCTGCCACAGCGGTGTGCTGACGTTCCCGGTGCTGATGATTGTCGCGTTACGGCCGTTGCCCGATGAGTCCACCGCGGTTTCACCGGAGTCCTCGTCGAACTTGTACGAGGCAACGTCGCCGGCACCGGCCTGCCCGCTGGCCAGCGCGGCGATCTCGGCGGCGGACAGCGCGCGGCTGTAGATCTGGAAGTCATCCACGGTCGCGCCCAGGTAAGGATCGGCGCTGAACTGCGAACGGCCGATCCAGTCCTGGTTGGTGGCACCCAGATCGGCGGGGGTCACGGTCATGTTGGTGTTGGTTGCCACCGGCTGGCCGTTCACATACAGCGTCCCGGTGTTGCCGGACAGCGTCACCGCCACGTGCGACCAGGTGTTCAGCGGCAGCGTGCCGGGGCCGGTGATCACATCGCCGCCGCCGCTGGGGGTGGCGTCGGCGAAGAGGAGCGGGCCGCCGCCTGCGCTGAGTGTGAGGAACATGAAGTTGTTGGTGCCGGTGCCGAAGTCGAACACCCGCGACCAGGCCGAGTTGGCGGACGGGTTGACCCACGCCGAGATGGTGAAGTCGTGCAGCCCGCTCACGATGCCGTTCGGCAGGTTCACGTACTCGCCGTTTCCCGACAGCTTGACGGCGTTGCCGATCTCGCCCGGTACCCGGGGCCCGGTCGCACCAGAGTTGGTGACGTGGGCGATCGTGCGGGTCTCCGCAGCGGAGCCGGTGCCGATCTGGACCTGCTGGCCGGGAGCCATGCCGGTCGTGCTACTGAGGTTGATGGTGGTGTCGCCCGCGCTGGCAGAGGCTGCCAGCCCCGAGCTGGAGAGGCCGAGCAGGTAGAAGCGGTGGCTCGCGAGCGTCGTTCCGGCCGGGACGGTCACCGTCGAGAAGATGGGCTGCTGGGCCGGGTGCTCGGTCAGGGTCCAGTTCGACAGGTCGGCGGTGCTGTCGCCGGCGTTGTAGAGCTCGATGAACGCGTTGGTCGGGCTGGTGCTGGTGCCGGCGCGGAACTCGTTGATCTTGATCGGGCTGACGTTGCGCACCTTCTCGGTCGTTATCCCGGATTGTTTCGCACCGTTCGTCGGGTTCGTCCACGCGGCGTTGCCGATCAGGTCGCCGTTGAAGGGCGCCGGTCCCGAGGTGACCTTGAAGGTCGCGTTCACGCTCGCGCCGGGCGCGACCGAATCGAACGTCTGCGACGTGTTGGTGGTACCCGGGACGAAAGAGGTCCACTGCTTGCTGGGCACGGAAATGCTCAACTTCACGGCCGCCGCGCGCGACCCCGTGGTGTTCGTGAACGTCACGGTGGAGTCCTGCGAGGACCCCGGTGCGAACGTCTGGAGCCCTGGCGGAGTGGTGGTTTCCGAGGCCGGCGTCAGGCTCAGCCGCTGCACGTCGTACTTGGCGGCCACGATGTTGGCCTGGACTGACTGGTCGGTGGCGTCCGTCGGGTAGCCGGCCGTCATCACGCCTTCGTAGAAGGTCCCCTGCGAGGCGTTGCTGTTGTCGCCGCCGTTGCCCAGGACGATGGCCCCCTGCTTGCGCATCGGGTCATAGCTGGAGTCGACACGCGGCCCGTCGAACATGGTCGCCAGGGCGCCCGTCTGCGCGTTGCCGCCCA
>DASPYH010000309.1:0-2161 GCA_035636875.1 Mycobacteriales bacterium
TGCTCCAGCGTGTGCACCGCGTTCTCGGAGCGGATCGGCGACGGGTAGACGGTCCCGGTGCAGTCGGCCCAGGTCGGGTCGTGCGGGCCGCCGAACGGCGGGCTCTCGTCGTACTTGATCGGCGTGGTCTTGTGGACCTGCTGCTGGAAGTCCTTCAGCACGATGCCCGGGATCGCCTTCGCCGCCTGCGCCTTCGCCTCGGGCGTGTTCTTCGAGGACTGGTTGACCCGGTAGATCGCGTAGCCGAGCACGACCGCGGCGAACAGCACCATCGCGGTCGTCGCCGCGATCAGGCCCCACGGCTTGGGCCGGCCGACTGTGATCGGCGGGGGCGGCTTGCGTCCCGGCCGGCTGCCGCGGGCGGCACCCGCCTTGGCGCTGGACGTGCTCTTCCCGGCGGTCTTCCCCTTGGGCGGCATTCGGCGGCTTCCGTGAGGCGGTCTGGAGGACGCGCCCATGGTACGTGCGCTGCGTCAAGGCGCCGTGAGGCCGGCACCGCGGCGAGGCGATGTCCGGTGGGCGCGCTCAGTAGCATGGTCCGGGATGACACCCGCGGAGCTCTCCACCGCCGTGCTCGACGCCGTCCAGGCGGCCGTCGACGCCGGCGACCTCGCCGTGCCGGTGCCGGACACGGCGGTCGTCGAGCGCCCCAAGAGCCGGGAGCACGGCGACTATGCGACCAACATCGCGCTCCGGCTCGCCAGGCCGGCCGGGCGGCCGCCGCGGGAGGTCGCCGAGGCTGTCGCTGCCCGGCTGCGCAAGCACCCCGGGGTCGCGCGGGTCGACGTCGCCGGCCCCGGTTTCCTCAACGTCACGCTGGCCTCGGGAGCGCTCGGCGAGCGGGTCGGCACCATCCTGGCCGCCGGCGAGGCGTACGGGCGGGGGGACGCGCTCGCGGGTGAGCGGGTCAACCTGGAGTTCGTCTCGGCGAACCCGACCGGACCGCTGCATCTCGCGCACAGCCGGTGGGCCGCCGTCGGCGACTCGCTCGCCCGGCTGCTCACCGCGTCCGGGGCCGAGGTGACCCGGGAGTACTACTTCAACGACGCCGGGGCGCAGATCGACCGCTTCGCCGGCTCGCTGTACGCCGCTGCCAGCGGGCGCCCCACCCCCGACAGCGGCTATTCCGGCGGCTACATCACCGACATCGCCGCCGCCGTGGTGGCCGCGCAGCCGGACGTGCTGGACCTGCCCGAGGAGAAGGCCGTCGAGGTGTTCCGGCGGGAGGGCGTCGAGCTGATGTTCTCCTCCATCAGGCAGTCGCTGGCCGACTTCGGCGTCGAGTTCGACGTCTACTTCTCCGAGCGGTGGCTGCACGAGAAGGGAGAGCTCGAGCTGGCGGTGCGTCGCCTGCGCGAGCAGGGCCACGTGTACGACGCGGACGGAGCGGTCTGGCTGCGCACGTCGGAGTTCGGCGACGACAAGGACCGGGTGCTGGTCCGCTCCGACGGCCGGCCGACGTACTTCAACGCGGACGCCGCGTACTACCTGGACAAGCGGGAGCGGGGCGCGGACCGCTGCATCTACCTGCTGGGCGCGGACCACCACGGCTACGTCGGCCGGCTGCGGGCCATCGCGGCCTGCTTCGGCGACGACCCGGACCGGACCGTCGAGGTGCTGATCGGGCAGCTGGTGACGCTCGGCGGCGGCCGGATGAGCAAGCGGGCCGGAAACCTGGTCTCGCTGGACGAGGCGCTCACGCTGATCGGCCGGGACGCCGCGCGCTATGCGATGGTGCGCTGGTCGATGGACTCGCCCATCGACATCGACGTGGACCTGTGGGCGAGCCGGACGGCCGACAACCCGGTCTTCTACGTGCAGTACGCGCACGCGCGGCTCGCCTCGCTGGCCCGCAACGCCGCCGAGCTCGGCATCGCCCTGCCGGATCCGTCCGAAGTGGACTACGGGCTGCTCGGGGAGGAGCGGGAGGGCGACCTGCTGCGGGTGCTCGGCGAGTTCCCGCGGGCGGTGGCGAGCGCGGCCGAGCTGCGTGCCCCGCACCGGGTCGCACGCTACCTGGAGGAGCTGGCCGGCAGGTACCACCGCTTCTACGACGCCTGCCGGGTGCTGCCGCTGGGCGACGAGCCGGTCACCCCGCTGACCCATGCCCGGCTGGCCCTGTCCGCGGCGACCCGGGTGGTGCTGGCGAACGGGCTCCACC
>DASPYH010000310.1:0-4346 GCA_035636875.1 Mycobacteriales bacterium
GGACCTGGCCGACGACCACGCGGCCTCGACCGAGGCGGTCGAGGCCGTCGAAGCGGTCGAGCCGGCCGCCGAGATCGAGGTCGCGACGCAGCGGGCTCCGGGGTCGAGCTGGGTGCGTGCCCTGGAGCGGGTGCCGGCGGCCGGCAGCGAGCCGACCGCCGAACCGGTCTCGGTGCCCGAACGCGACGGGGTGCCTAGCACCGGATCGGCCCCCGTGGCCGAACAGGATGCGGCGCTGCCGGCCGGACGGGACGAGGGGCTGCACCTGGGCATCCCGGTGCCTCCGCTGACCGTGGTGATCGCACCCGGGCTGCGGCGTACGGACCTCGCCGGCCAGCCGTCCGTCGGTCCGCCGGCCGCGAACGCCCGGCAGCGCACCGACGGCGCCGACGGCGAGGTCGCGGGCGCCGGCTCGCGCGATGCCGAGGCGCTCGGCGGCCCGGGCCCGGACGGGCAGGGTCCGCAAGGGCGACAGCCGGGCGGGCCCGGCACGGCCGGGTTCGCCGACAGCGGACCCGGCCAGCCAGCCGGGGCCGACTCGAACGGGCGGGCACCGCGGCGCGGCCGCCGCGTCGCCCGCCGCCCGGCCGGACCGCCCGCGCACTCCACCGACTGACGGGCTGGTTTGACCGGCCCACCAGCCGGTCCGTACCCTGTCCGGTGGCCCGCCGGGAGGTGGGCCTGCCCTTGCGTGCCCGGCATGCGAGCCATCCACGACACCGATGACCGACCAGGGAGCCGAGCGTCCGATGTACGCCATCGTCAAGACCGGCGGCAAGCAGTACAAGGTGGCGGTCGGCGACGTCGTCGAGGTCGAGAAGATCGTCGGCGAGCCCGGCTCCAGCGTCTCGCTGCGGGCCCTGCTGCTCGTCGACGGCGAGGACGTGACCACCGACCTCGACGCCCTTGCCAGGGTGGCCGTGACCGGCGAGGTCGTCGCGCACACGAAGGGTCCGAAGATCCGGATCCACCACTTCAAGAGCAAGACCGGTTACCACCGCCGGATGGGCCACCGCCAGCCACTGACCCAGGTGAAGGTCACCGGCATCGAGAGCGGGAAGTAGGACAGTCATGGCACACAAGAAGGGCGCGTCCAGCTCCCGCAACGGCCGCGACTCCACCGCGCAGCGGCTCGGCGTGAAGCGGTACGGCGGCCAGCTGGTCAACGCCGGCGAGATTCTCGTCCGGCAGCGCGGCACCAAGTTCCACCCCGGGGACCTGGTGGGTCGCGGCGGCGACGACACGCTGTTCGCGCTGGCCACCGGTCACGTGCAGTACGGGCGCAGCCGCGGACGCGCCGTCGTGAGCATCCGGCCGAGCGAGGGCTGACAGCCCCGACGTTTGACGGAGGGCGGGCCCGAGCACATCGGGCCCGCCCTCCGCGCATGTGATGAGGAGGTGGGCTGATGGCGTCCTTCGTGGACCGCGTCGTGCTGCACGCCGCCGCCGGCGGTGGCGGGCACGGCGCCGCCTCCGTACACCGGGAGAAGTTCAAGCCGCTCGGCGGACCCGACGGCGGGAACGGCGGGAACGGCGGCGACGTCGTGCTGGTGGTCGACCCCGGCGTGCACACGCTGCTGGACTTCCACTTCCACCCGCACCAGAGCGCCCGCGGCGGGAAGCAGGGCCAGGGTGGCCTGCGGGCCGGCGCGGCCGGCGCCTCGCTGGAGCTGCGCGTCCCGGACGGCACGGTCGTGCAGACCCCGGACGGCGAGGTCCTCGCCGACCTGACCGGCGCCGGAACCCGCTTCGTCGCGGCCCGAGGTGGTCGCGGCGGGCTCGGCAACGCGGCACTCGCCTCCCGCCGCCGCAAGGCCCCTGGCTTCGCGCTGCTCGGCGAGCCCGGCGAGATCCGCGACCTGGTCCTCGAGCTCAAGAGCGTCGCGGACGTCGGGCTGGTCGGCTTCCCCAGCGCCGGGAAGTCCTCACTGGTCGCCGCGCTCTCGGCGGCCCGTCCGAAGATCGCCGACTACCCGTTCACCACGCTGGCGCCGAACCTGGGCGTCGTGCGGGCCGGCGAGGTGACGTACACCGTTGCCGACGTGCCCGGGCTGATCCCGGGTGCCGCGCAGGGCCGGGGCCTCGGCCTGGAGTTCCTGCGGCACGTCGAGCGGTGCGCGGTGCTGCTGCACGTCGTCGACACCGCGACCGCCGAACCCGGGCGGGACCCGGTCTCCGACGTCGAGGCGATCGAGCGCGAGCTCGCCCAGTACAGCAGCTCGCTCGCGGGCCGGCCCCGGCTGGTCGCGCTGAACAAGGTCGACGTGCCAGAGGCGCGCGAGCTCGCCGAGCTGGTCCGCCCCGAGCTCGAGGCGCGCGGCCTGCCGGTCTTCGAGATCAGCGCGGCGACCCGGGAGGGCCTCGCCGACCTGTCGTACGCCCTGGCCGAGCGGGTCAGCCGGCACCGGGACAGCCTGCCGGCGCCGGAGCCGACCCGGATCGTGCTGCGCCCGGAGGCGGTCGACGACGGCGGATTCACCGTCGAGCCCGATCCCGCGGACCCGGGTGCCTTCGTCGTGCGCGGGACCCGGCCGGAGCGGTGGGTTCGGCAGACCGACTTCGGCAACGACGAGGCGGTGGGCTACCTGGCCGACCGGCTGGCGCGGCTCGGAGTGGAGGACGCACTGGTCGAGGCCGGCGCCGTGCCGGGCTCGGGGGTGACGATCGGCGACGTCACCTTCGACTGGGAGCCCACGCTCGGCGCCGCCGCCAGCCTGCTGGCCGGCGCCGTGCCCGGCCCGCGAGGCACCGACGCGCGGGTGGAGACGACCGGCCGGGCGAGCGCGGCCGACCGGCTGGCGGCGTACCGGAGCCGGCACGGCGGCGACGGCGACGCCGATGCCGACCCGGAGGCAGAGCGCCCGGAGGAGCAGTGGCGGGAGCCCGAGTCGGTGCGCGCTCGGCACCGGCGTCCGGGCCGCGGCGGTCCGCGCGGGACGCGCCGGTGAGCACGGCCGGGGATGCGCCTGTCAGGGCGGCGGGGAACGCACTGGTCGGCGTGGCGGGGGACCCGCCGGTCGACGTGGCCGGGGACGTGCGGGCCGGCGTGGCGGGGGACGCGCGGGTCGGCGTGGCCCCGGATGCGCCGGTCGGCGACGCCCGGCAGGCACCGGCGAGCCCGGGCGCCCGGGACGCGGTGCACGACGCCACCCGGCTGGTCGTGAAGGTGGGCTCCTCGTCGCTCACCACCACCGGCGGCGGGCTCGACCCGGAACGGCTGCGCCGGCTGGTCGACGCGCTGGCCGCCCGCCGGGCCGCCGGCACCCAGCTGGTGCTGGTCTCCTCCGGCGCCATCGCGGCCGGTCTCGCCCCGCTGGCGCTGCCGCGCCGTCCTCGCGACCTGGCCACCCAGCAGGCGGCCGCGAGCGTGGGCCAGATGCTGCTGGTCGAGTCGTACGCCGCCGCCTTCGGCCGGCACGGCCTGGTCGTCGGGCAGGTGCTGCTCACGGCGGACGACCTGGTCCGGCGCGCGCACTACCGCAACGCGCACCGCACCCTGGAGCGGCTGCTGACCCTCGGCGTCGTCCCGGTGGTGAACGAGAACGACGCGGTCGCCACCGAGGAGATCCGCTTCGGCGACAACGACCGGCTCGCCGCGCTGGTCGCGCACCTCGTGCGCGCCGACGCCCTGCTGCTGCTGTCCGATGTGGACGGCCTGTACGACGGCAACCCGCGTCGCCCGGGTGCCCGGCTGGTGACCGAGGTGCGCGGCGAGGACGACCTGGACGGGGTCCGGCTCGCCGGCGCCGGAGCGGCGGGCATCGGCACCGGCGGGATGGCCAGCAAGCTGGACGCGGCGCGGATCGCGGCCGGCGCCGGCGTGCCGGTGCTGCTCGCCGCCGCCGACGCCGTGGCCGCCGCGCTGGCCGGTGAGCCGGTCGGCACCGCGTTCGCCGCCACCGCCCGCCGTACCGCCTCCCGGCTGTTCTGGCTCCGGCACGCCACCACCCCCCGGGGCCGGCTGGTGCTCGACGCCGGCGCCGTGGAGGCCGTGGTCCGCCGCCGCACCTCGCTGCTGTCCGCGGGCGTCACCGCCGTGCACGGCGACTTCGGCGCCGGAGACCCGGTCGAGCTGGTCGACCCCGACGGAGCGGCGGTCGCGCGCGGGCTGGTCGGTTACGACGCGGACGAGCTGCCTGCGCTGCTCGGGCGCTCGACCCGGGAGCTCGGGCCCGAGCACCGGCGCGAGGTGGTGCACCGGGACGATCTGGTGCTGCTGCGCACCCGCTGACCGAGCAACGGATGGTCACGGGCAGTCACCGTACGCACATAGTCAGATCCGGCCTTGGTGGACCGCTCACGAGCCTGCCACAATCCCGGGGTCCCGCACCCAGGTCGTGCCCAGG
>DASPYH010000311.1:0-2280 GCA_035636875.1 Mycobacteriales bacterium
GGTCCGCCCGGGCGACCCTGCCCGGACGGGGGGTGGTGTCGGGCGTTTCAGTTCACCCTGTTGCGTGATCGTCCGGGTGTGGTCGGCGGGGCACGCACCCTTCGCGGCGCTGCGGTCGTACGTTGGCCGCCATGGTCACTCGGACACGGCCCGTGCGGACGACACAGGCGGCGCGGTGGGAGCAGGAGATCCGCGGTGTCCGAGCGCGGCATCGGGCGCATCAGCGTCGTCCCGGGCACCGCGGCCGGTCTCGCCGGCTTCGCGGAGCGTACCGGCGGCGACCCGCTCGACTCGGCAGTGCGACAGGCGTACGTGGACGAGCTGGTGTCGCAGGGATCCACGGTCGCCTGGCCGCCGCCGCGCAACAGTCGGTGCTGGTGCGGGTCGGCCGCCAAGTACAAGAGATGCTGCGGAAGCCCCGCCACCCGATGAGCGCCAGCCGTAGGCTCTCGCCTCATGCGGATCCGCCGGCCGAGCCTCGAGAAGAGTAACGCGGGGTGGGGAACGGAGCGGCATGGACAGTGACGACGTCGTTGGGCGGGTGCTGGGGACCGAGGACGCGACCCCGCTGAAGTTCTGGGTGGCGGTACGCCCGGGGGCGTACCTGCAGCTCGACGACGTCGTGGTGACGAGCCGGGAACTCCCGGACGGGGGTGCGGTGGACATCGCCGGCGTCGTCACCGAGGTGAAGGCCCGGCACGAGGGCGCCCAGTTCGCCTCGGACGTCTTCCTGATCGAGGACGGCGTGCTGCCGGCCGAGGTGCAGGAGGCCGCGGAGATCAGCACCACCCGCGCCGAGCCCGAGGTGTACGTGCCGCCGCGGCCCGGAGCGCCGGCCAGGCGGGCCGCCGGCCAGGAGCGGGAACGCGCGCTGTGCTTCGACCGGATGGACCGCAAGGTGCCGGTCGGGCTCGGCCGCGACGGCCTGCCGGTGTACGTCGACCTCGACTTCCTCGACGGCGCCCGCGGCGCGCACGTGTCGATCAGCGGCATCTCCGGGGTGGCCACCAAGACGAGCTTCGCGCTCTTCCTGCTGCACTCGCTGTTCCGCTCCGGCGTGCTCGGCCGCCGGGCGACCAACGCGAAGGCGCTGGTCTTCTCGGTCAAGGGCGAGGACCTGCTCTTCCTCGACTCGCCCAACGCACGGCTGGACGAGCGGGCGACGGCCGCGTACAAGCAGCTCGACCTGCCCGCCGAACCGTTCCGGTCCGTCGCCTTCTTCGCGCCGCCGCGGCCCGGCGACCTGACCGCCCGGCCGAACGTCACCGGCCGCACCGACGGCGTCGCGGCCTTCTGGTGGACGATCGCCGACTTCTGCCGTGACGAGCTGCTGCCGTTCGTGTTCGCCGACGTGGAGGACGAGCGGCAGCAGTACACGATGGTGGTCCACCAGGTGACGGCCCGGCTGCGCGCCGACGGCGACCCGGCCGGAGCGGACGGCGCCTGGAGTGTCGACGGCCAGTTGCTGCGCACGTACGACGACCTGGTGAACCTCGTCGTCGATCGGGTGACCGACGAGGACACCCGCGTCGACTGGGCCGGGCACGCGGTCGGCGCGGGCACCGTCAACGCGTTCGTCCGGCGGCTGCGCTCGTCGCTGAAGGCGCTCCGCCCGCTCGTCCGCGCCGACCTGCCGGGCGGACCCCAGCGGCTGCTCTCGACCGAGGGCCAGCAGGTCACCGTCGTCGACCTGCACGCGCTGCCGGACCGCGGCCAGCGCTTCGTCGTCGGCGTGGTGCTGCGGGCCGAGACCGAGCGCAAGGAGGCGTCCGGCCCGGGCGGCCTGCTGTTCACGATGCTCGACGAGCTGAACAAGTACGCCCCGCGGGAGGGCTCGAGCCCGATCAAGGAGCTGGTGCTGGACATCGCGGAACGCGGCCGGTCGCTCGGGATCATCCTGATCGGCGCGCAGCAGACCGCCAGCGAGGTGGAGCGCCGGGTCATCGCGAACAGCGCGGTGAAGGTGGTCGGGCGGCTGGACCCGGCCGAGGCCGGTCGCCCGGAGTACGGCTTCCTGCCGGCGAGCCAGCGCGCCCGCGCCACCCTCGCCACGCCGGGGGCGATGTTCGTCTCGCAGCCCGGGATCCCGGTACCGCTGGCCGTGGAGTTCCCGTTCCCCGCCTGGGCGACTCGGCCGAGCGAGCGGGGCCCAGATGTCCAGTCGAGCGAGTGGGGCCCGGGTGTCCAGCCGAGCGAGCGGGGCCCGGGTGTCCAGCCGAGCGAGCGGGGCCCGGGTGTCCAGTCGAGCGAGCGGGGCCCGGGTGTCCAGCCGGGCGAGCG
>DASPYH010000312.1:0-5599 GCA_035636875.1 Mycobacteriales bacterium
CCGGCGGCCCGCTGTCGGGGTTCGACCGGCATTTCCCCGCCGCCCGCCACGGCCGGGGCCCGCCCAGCCGGGAGCTGCGGCGCCGCCCCACCGGCGGCCCGCCGCCCCTGGTGGGCCGGCGCGGGCAGGTCCGCGAGCCACAGCCGCTGCACCATGTGCCAGTCCTCCGGCCGCTCGGCGATCTCCGCCTCGAACACGTTCGCGAGCGCCTGGGTCGCGCTGACCACCCGGTCCCGCAGCCGGCCCTCGGGCAGGTCGACCGACGGGTGCACGCGCACGCCCCAGCCGTCCGGGGTGAACCACAGCCCGACCGGCAGCAGGGCCGCGCCGGTGGTCGCGGCGAGCAGTGCGGGTCCGGCCGGCATCCGCGCGGTTTCCCCGAAGAACCGGACGTCCACACCGCGCAGGGTCAGGTCGCGGTCGCCCAGCAGGCACACCACGCCGCCGGCCCGCAGCCGCTCGGCCAGCACGTCCGACGGCGCCCGCTCGCCGCCGGTCAACGGCAGCACTTCCATCCCCAGGCGCTCCCGGTAGTCCACGAAGCGCCGGTAGAGCGACTCCGGGCGTAGCCGCTCGACCACGGTGGCGAAGCGGGCGCCGTGGTCGACCAGCCAGGCGCCGGCCGCGTCCCAGTTGCCGGAGTGCGGCAGCGCGCAGATCACGCCGCGGCCGGCAGCGATCGCGGCGTCGAGCACGTCCGCGCCGTGAAAGTCGGTCTTCTCGCGGATCGTGTCCGGCCCGATCACCGGCAGCCGGAAGATCTCCCGCCAGTAGCGGGCGTACGAGCGCAGTGCCTCGCGCAGCAGCGCGTCCACGTCCGCCTCGGGCAGCT
This sequence comes from Mycobacteriales bacterium, assembly GCA_035636875.1. GTDB lineage: Bacteria > Actinomycetota > Actinomycetes > Mycobacteriales > CADCTP01 > CADCTP01. Next base: position 833 of record DASPYH010000312.1, read on the forward strand.
GCGGACCGACGACCCGGCGCAGGTTGGACCGCAGCCGGCGTACGCCCTTGCCGCCCCGCCGGCCGGCGGCGTCCGCAGCGGCTTGGAAGGCCACGGCGGCGACCGGGTGCGGCACCGCCTTGACCGCCGCCCAGCCGGCGGCGAAACCGGCGTCGACTGCCCGCTCCCGGAGGCTCTGCACCCACCCGGGCGAGCTGAGCGCGGCAGCCTGCCCCGAGCGACCCGTTGCCGCATCCGGTTCCCGTCGGCCGGCCGTCCTCGCTTTCCCGCCCGCGCCGCCAGCCTCCGCGCTCACTGCTGCTGGGCCCCCGCCGGCCGGACCGCGGCGGCCTGCCTGTGCACCTCGACCAGCCGCTGCCCGACCGTGATGGCGGACAGCACCACCAGCGCCCACAGCGCGAACGCCTGCACGTACGGCACACCGAGCCCGTCCAGGCCGGTGCCGACCAGCGCGACGACCAGCCGCTGCGGCCGCTCCACCAGGCCGACGTCGCAGCGCAGGCCGGCACCCTCCGCACGGGCCTTCACGTACGAGATCAGCGCGCCGAGCACCAGGCAGAGCAGGCACGCCAGCACGAGCGGGCGGCTGTCCCCGGGGCCGGCGAACCACCAGACCAGCGCGCCGAAGACCGCCGCGTCGGCGACCCGGTCGAAGGTCGAGTCGAGCACCGCGCCGAACCGGCTCGAACCGCCGCGGGCCCGGGCCACGGCCCCGTCCACCATGTCGAGCATCGCGAAGAACCAGATCACCAGCGTGCCGACGAAGAACTGGCCGCGGGCGTACCAGACCAGGGCGCCCGCGACAGCGCCGAGGGTGCCGACCACCGTCACGGCGTCGGCGGTCACCCCGAGTCGGGCAAGCCGGGTGCCGAGCGGCGTGATCACCCGGGACCAGGCGGTGCGGGAGAAGAGGTTGAACATGGTGCGACTCACCATAGTGGCCCGCTCGGGTCCGGCCGCCGGGTCTTGCCGGCGCGACGGCGAAGCCGAGGCGTCGGCGGCTTCCCTGCATGCCGGCGACGGAGATCGGCGAAAGGGGCCGGGCAGGGCGGCCGGATCAGGTCCGCCAGGAGTCTTGTCGCCCGATGCACGGAGGGTGTCGAATCGCTAGACGCGCACTCCGAGCGCGGGGACAGGAGGCGGTCATGGCGTCGAAAGGGGCAACGAAGGGCGCTGACCGGGGGGCGGTCGCTGCGGTGGCGGCAGTCGACCGCCCCGAGCGCATCCGCAACGTCGCGGTCGTCGGCCACTCGGGCTCGGGGAAGACGACCCTGGTCGAGGCGCTGCTGTACGCCACCGCCGCCATTCCGCGCGCCGGATCGGTGACCGAGGGCACCACGGTGAGCGACTCCGACCCGGCCGAGGTGCGCCAGCAACGGTCGGTGTCGCTGTCCGTGGCGCCCTTCGAGCACGACGGCGTGAAGGTCAACCTGCTCGACACCCCCGGCTACGCGGACTTCGTCGGCGAGCTGCGGGCGGGCCTGCGTGCCGCCGACGCCGCGCTGTTCGTGGTCTCCGCGGTCGACGGCGTCGACGCGAGCACGGTCTCGCTGTGGGAGGAGTGCGCGGCGGTGGGAATGCCGCGCGCGGTCGTGGTGACCAGGCTCGACCACCAGCGCGCCGACTTCGACGAGGCGGTCGCGGTCTGCCGGCGGGTGTTCGGCGAGAACGTGCTGCCGCTCTACCTGCCCCTGCACGCCGACGACGGGACGGTCGCCGGTCTGATCGGGCTGCTGTCCCGGACCGTCTTCGACTACTCCGGCGGCTACCCGCCGAAGGAGCACGACCCCGATCCCGAGCACGTCGAGCTGGTCGACAGCGCCCGCAACGCGCTGATCGAGGGGATCATCGCCGAGAGCGAGGACGAGTCGCTGATGGACCGCTACCTCGGTGGCGAGGACATCGACATGGACATCCTCGTCGACGACCTCGAGACCGCCGTGGCGCGCGGCTCCTTCCACCCGGTGCTGGCCGCGTCCGGGCCGACCGGCCTCGGCACCGCCGAGCTGCTGGAAGTGCTGACCAGCGCATTCCCGTCGCCGCTCGAGCACGACCTGCCCGCGGTCACCGGTGTGGACGGCAGCCCGCGGGACCCGCTGTCCTGCGACCCGGACGGCCCGCTGGTCGCGGAGGTGATCAAGACGACCGTCGACCCGTACGTGGGGCGGGTCTCGCTGGTCCGCATCTTCTCCGGCACGTTGCGCCCGGACACCGCGATCCACGTGTCCGGGCACGGGCTGACGGAACGTGGCCATGAGGACCACGACGTGGACGAGCGCCTCGGCCACCTGTTCTCGCCGCTCGGCGCCACCCTTCGGCCGGTCGAGTTCGCGGTGGCCGGCGACGTTGTCGCGGTGACGAAGCTGACCAGCGCGGAGACCGGCGACACGATCTCCGCGAAGGAGGCACCGCTGCTGGTCGCGCCGTGGGACATGCCGGAGCCGCTGCTGCCGGTGGCGGTGCGGGCGAAGACCCGCAGCGACGAGGACGCGCTGGCCAAGGGCCTGGCGAAGCTCACGGCCGGCGACCCGACGCTGCGGCTGGAGCGCAACCCGGAGACCCACCAGCTCGTGCTGTGGTGCATGGGTGAGGCGCACGCGGACGTGTTGCTGGACCGCCTGCGCGAGCAGGGCGTCGAGCTGGAGACGGTGCCGGTCGTGGTTCCACTGCGGGAGACCTTCGCCGGGAAGGCGGCCGCGAGGGGTCGGCACGTCAAGCAGTCCGGCGGCCACGGCCAGTACGCCATCTGCGACATCGAGGTGGAGCCGCTTCCCCGGGGCAGCGGCTTCGAGTTCGTCGACAAGATCGTCGGCGCCGCGATCCCCAACTCGTTCATCCCGTCGGTGGAGAAGGGCGTGCGGGCGCAGATGGAGCGTGGCGTCGCGGCCGGCTTCCCGCTCGTCGACCTGCGGGTGACGCTCGTGGACGGCAAGGCGCACAGCGTCGACTCCTCGGACGCCGCCTTCCAGACGGCCGGCGCGCTCGCGCTGCGGGAGGCGGTGAAGGCGACCCGGATCTCGCTCCTGGAGCCGGTGCACGCGGTGTCGGTCACCGTGCCGGACGAGTACGTCGGGGCCGTCATGAGCGACCTGTCCGGGCGGCGCGGCCGGGTGACCGGCACGGAGTCCGTCGGCGGCAAGCGCAGCGTGGTCAGCGCCGAGGTGCCGGAGGTCGAACTGGTCCGCTACGCCGTTGACATGCGCTCGCTGACCGCGGGAACCGGCCGGTTCACCCGGCGCTACTTGCGGCACGACCCGATGCCCGAGCACGAGGCGCAGAAGGCGATCGCGGCCGCCGCCAAAGACTGACCGCCATAGCGCAGTCTCGCCCAACCTGTCAACGAGAGCGGGGGCGGCCGCGTCTTCGGTGTATCCCGGCGGTGGAGTCCGGCCGGGTCGCCGAGGGAGCACCCGATGTCCGTCCCGTCGTCTCACACCCGCAGGATCGCCCTGGTCGGTGCACTGTCCGCCCTGCTGGCGACCGGTGCCGTGCTGACCGCCGCTCCCGCCCTCGCCGGCGAGGGCAGCTTCGGCACGGCGCCTGCGTCATCCGGGCCCGCACCGGGCGGCACGCCGTCCGTGCAGTCGGTGTCCGTCGGCCGGCACGCCGGGTTCGACCGGGTGGTGTTCCGGCTGACCGGGCCAGGGCTCGGCTACGAAGCGACGTATACCAGCCGGCTGACCGAGGACGCCTCCGGGCGTACCCTGCCGATCGCCGGGTCGACGGTGCTGACCGTCACGCTGCACGGGACGCCGTGGATGACGTCGCCGTCACCGCAGGTGAACGTGTCGCCGAGATTCCCGGCGTTGCGGCAGGTCCGGTCTGCCGGCGAGTTCGAGGCGGTCGCGACGTACGGGATCGGGCAGGCGACCAAGGCCGGCTTCCGGGTGTTCCGGCTGACCGGGCCGGACCGGATCGTCGTGGACGTGCAGCACCCCGCGTCGACCGCGCCGTCCACCCAGCCCGCGGGCGGGACCGTGGCACCCTCCGCCGCGAGCACCCCGGCCGCCGCGACCACTGGGTCGGGTGGCGCCGCGGGGACCTCGAACGGTGGGCTGGCCGACACCGGCGCCCGGCAGCCGCTACCCGTCGCGTTGACCGGTGGCCTGCTGGTCCTCGCGGGGCTGGTCGTCGCCCTGGTCGGGGTGCACGTCGCCCGCCGGAACGGCTGACCGCGCCCCGCCCCGCTCTCCGCCGGGACGCCTTGCTGCGCGGGGGGACGCCCTCTCGCCCGCCGCACAGGAGATGCCGTCGGCCGGCGGATCCGGTCAGTTTCCGGTCGGCACCTCGACCGGGGCCCAGCGGGAGCCCCCGGGGGTGTCGGTGACCTGGACGCCCAGCTCGAGCAGCTCGTCGCGCAGCCGGTCGGCGTCCGCCCACCGGCGCTCCCGGCGCGCCCGCCCCCGCTCGGCGACCAGCTGCTCGACCCGCTCCACCGGCACGCTCACCGTCGCGTGGTGCACCACCTCGGCCGGGTCGAGGTCGCCGAGCCGAAGCCCCAGCACCACGTCCGCGGCGGCGACGACGATCGCGCGTTCCTTCTCGGACAGGGTCTCGTCCCGCAGCACGCCCTGCAGCTCGGCCAGCACCCGCGGCGTCGCCAGGTCGTCGCTGAGCGCCGCGTCGACCCGGTCCAGGGCGTCGAGTGCGGCCCCGGACAGCAGCCCGCGCGCCTCGGCGAGCGTCGACAGCTCCGGCAGCGGGCGCAGCGGCTCGACCCGGGCGAGCAGCCGCCGGTACGCAGCGCTGGCGCTGTCCAGCGCGCCC
>DASPYH010000313.1:0-3493 GCA_035636875.1 Mycobacteriales bacterium
CGAAGCGGCGCATCTGCCGCGCCGCGACCTCGTACGCCGGGTCGTCGGGCAGTCCGGGGTAACGCAGCCCGGCGACCGCCGGGTGGCCGCGCAGCGCCGTCGCCAGCGCGAGCGCGTTCTGCTCCTGGCGGGCGAGCCGCAGGTCCAGCGTGGCCAGCGACCGATGCGCCAGCCAGGTCTCCACCGGCCCGGGTGCCGCGCCGGTCTGCGTCCGCCAGTCCCGCACCGTCGCGGCCCGGTCCTCATCGGACATCGCGACGTGGCCGAGGACGAGGTCGGTGTGGCCGGTGGTCGCCTTGGTGTCGCTGCAGACCGAGTAGTCCGCGCCGAGCGCCAGCGGGGTCTGGCCGAGGGCGGTGCAGGCGGTGTTGTCGACCGCGACCGCCGCGCCGGCACGGTGCGCCACCTCGGCCGCGACCCGCAGGTCCCGGACGTCCAGCCACGGGTTGCTCGGCGACTCCACCAGCACCAGCGTCGCGCCGGCCACGTCGGCGCCGGTGAGCGGCACCGCGGTGGACACCTCGCGGGCGACGATGCCGAACGTGGACAGTCGCTCGTGGACGAAGCGGCGGGCCAGGTAGTAGCCGTCCGACGGCAGCACGACGGTGTCGCCGGACCGGAGCACGGTGAGCAGGACCGCGGTGAGCGCCGCCAGCCCGGAGGCGAACACGACCGCGGGACCGCCCTCGAGCTCGGCGAGCGCCGCCTCGTACCGGCGCCAGGTGGGGTTGTCCGCCCGGCCGTAAGTGTCGCCGCCGTCACCCGCACCGCCCAGGTGGAAGGCCGAGGCGAGCACCGGGCCCGGCAGCATCGGCTCGCCGCGCGCGGGTGCCGGCAGGCCGGCGCGGACCGCCCGGGTGCCGGGACCCCACTCAGACACCGGAGCCCACCGTGGCATCAGTCGGCTTGCTCGGACTTCATGTCCCGGCCCATCAGTGAGGGCACCATCTCGGCGGCCCGCATGCCCTCGTGGCAGACCCGTACCACCTGCTCGGTGATCGGCACGTCCACGCCGTGCCGGGTGGCCAGGTCGAGCACCGACCGGCAGGACTTCACCCCCTCGGCGGTCTGCCGGGTCGCCGCCTGCGCCTCGGCCAGCGTCTCGCCGCGCCCGAGCCGCTCGCCGAACGTCCGGTTGCGCGACAGCGGCGAGCTGCAGGTCGCGACCAGGTCACCGAGCCCGGCCAGGCCGGCGAACGTCATCGGGTCGGCGCCGAGTGCCGCGCCCAGCCGCGCCGTCTCGGCCAGCCCCCGGGTGATCAGCGAGGCACGCGTGTTGTCGCCGAAGCCCAATCCCTCGGCCATCCCGCAGGCCAGCGCGATCACGTTCTTCACCGCGCCGCCCAGCTCGCAGCCCACCACGTCGACGTTGGTGTACGGCCGGAAGTACGCCGTACCGCACGCCTTCTGCAGCGCGGCGGCGAGGTCGGCGTCGACGCAGGCCACGACGGTCGCGGCCGGCTGCTCCTCGGCGATCTCGCGGGCGAGGTTCGGTCCGGAGACCACCCCGACCCGTTCCGGACCGCAGCCGGCGACCTCGCAGATCACCTCGCTCATCCGCTTGGCGGTGCCCAGCTCGACACCCTTCATCAGGCTGACCAGCGCCGCCTCCGGCCCGAGCGCCGGCGCCCACCGGACCAGGTTGTCCCGCAGCGTCTGGGACGGGAGGGCCAGCACCACGATCTCCGCGCCGTCCAGGGCCTCGGCCGGCTCCGCGGTGGCGGCAAGCGTCGGCGGCAGGGCGATGCCGGGCAGGTAGTCCACGTTCTCGTGTCGCTCCCGCACCGCCATGGCCAGCTCCGGCCGCCGCGCCAGGAGCGTCACGTCCCCGCCGGCGTCGGCCAGCACCTTGGCGAAGGTGGTGCCCCAGGAACCGGCACCGAGCACGGCCGCCCGCGTCACGGTGTCACCCCGCCCACGATGCCGTCCGCTCGCGGCGGCGAGACGCTGCCACTCGCTCGACGGTGAGCGGCCACGCGGTGCTCACGACGCCTCCCGCTGGGGCGGCGGCCGGCGCCAGAAGTGGGTCGGCGGCGTCTCCCCCCGCACCTGCGCCAGCAGGTCCCGGATCGCCCGCATGATCACGTCGGTGACGTCGCGGAGCAGGTCCGCGGTCATCGGCCTCCCCCGGTACGCGGACAGGTCGATCGGCGGCCCGGCCACGCAACGGACCTCCTTGCGCGGCAGCAGCCGGTAGCGCTTGCGGTACACGTCGACCGCGTTCTGCGGGCCCCACTGCGCCACGGGCACGACCGGAACGTCCGCGCTCAGCACCAGCCGGGCCACCCCGGTGCGCCCCACCATCGGCCAGAAGTCCGGGTCCCGGGTCACGGTGCCCTCCGGGTAGATGCAGACCGCCTCGCCGCGCTCGAGCGCCTCGATCGCGGGCCGCAGCGACCGCTCCGCGTCGACGGTGCCGCGGCTGACCGGGATCTGCTTCGCGCCCTTGAGCACGTTGCGGAGGAAGAACAGCCTGAACAGGCTGTCCTTGGCCAGGAACCGGGGTATCCGCCCGGCGTCCCAGACGAACCGGGCGAAGACCAGCGGGTCGACGTACGAGACGTGGTTGGTCGCGATGATCACTCCGCCGGTCTTGGGCACGTTCTCCGCACCGCGCCAGCGGACCTTGAACAGCAGCGAGACCAGCGGGTAGATGACCGCCACCGCGAGCCCGAGCCAGAAGCCGACCGGCCCCCGCCGCGACCGCACCACGCCGACCACCCCCTTGCTCCCGATCTTGCCACCGCCTCGATCCCCAGGTCGCAGTCTGTACGCCCGGCGCCGCCGGTGTCCACGATGCCGGGGCCCGGCCTACCCTCGGACGCCGTGCAGTGGTCCGTGGTCGTGCCGGTCAAGCGCCTGGACATGGCCAAGTCCCGGCTGTACGCGGCCGGTCGGCCCCGCCCCGAGCACGCGGCGCTCGCGCTCGCCCTCGCGTTGGACACGGTGTCGGCCGCGGCCGCGAGCCCGGCGGTGGCCCGGGTCGTGGTGGTCACAGACGACCCGGACGCCGCGGCGGCCGTCCGCGCGGCGGGAGCCGTCGTCGTCGCGGACGAGCCCGACGCGGGGTTGAACCCCGCACTCACCCACGGCGCCGCCCGCGCCGCCACGCTCGCCCCGGCCGACGGCGTGGCGCTGCTGTCCGCGGACCTGCCGGCGCTGCGCCCCGCGGAGCTCTCCGCCGCCCTCGTGGCCGGCGCGCCGTACCCGAGGTCGTTCGTCGCGGACGCGGCCGGCTCGGGCACCACGCTGCTCGCCGCGGGTCCGGGTGTCCCGCCACGACCCGGCTACGGTCGCGGTTCGGCGGCCACCCATCGCCGGTCCGGGGCCGTCCCGCTGACCGGCGACTGGCCGTCGTTGCGCAGGGACGTCGACACCCCGGCCGATCTGGCCGCCGCGGCGGTGCTCGGGCTGGGCGCGGCGACCCGCGCCTGGACCTCGGCCCACGCCCCCGTCGCCTGAGCGGCGTCGGCCCTCCGGTGCCGGCGACCGG
>DASPYH010000314.1:0-16774 GCA_035636875.1 Mycobacteriales bacterium
CCGGTGACCCGGGACGGAGCACCGACTCCACTTGAGCGTCCCGCTCGACACAGGCATAGTGCTGGGTGGTTCTTCCCGGCTCGCGCTCTCACTTGCCGAGAAAGGGGGGTCCTGCCGAGTCGGTGTTCCGGCGCCAAGCACGAATGTCAACGACGACACCCCGCTAGGAGCGCTATGCGCAGCGTCCATCTCCCTCGGGCCTTCGCCCGTCTCTCGGCCGTCGCTGTCCTGGTCCTCGTTCCGGTCGCCGTGGGCGCCTCGCCCTCGAACGCCCAAACGGGCGACACCCGGGTGAGCATCGGCAGCCCCACGACCCCGTTCTCGCAGAACAAGCAGAACGAGCCCGCGGTGGCCGTCGACCCGGCCCACCCGACCATTCTCGCGGCGGGCTCGAACGACAACATCGACATGGAGGCCTGTAACGCCGGAGCGGACAACACCTGCCCGTTCACGCCAGGCGTCGGGGTCTCCGGAATCTACTTCTCCACGAATTCGGGCGGGAGCTGGACCCAGCCGACCTACACGGGCCTGACCGCCCGCGGCTGCCTCGGCGTGGTCGGTCCGGACCCGGGCTGCACGCCGACCGTCGGTCCGATCGGAACGCTGCCGAACTACTACGAAGCGGGCCTGGCATCGGGCGGCGACCCGGCGCTTGCCTTCGGCCCGACGCCCGGCGCGGACGGGACGTTCTCCTGGACGAACGGCTCGCGGCTCTACTACGCCAACCTCACCGCGGCGATCCCTGGCGCGCAGCCGTTCAAGGGCGTCGAGGCGGTGGCCGTCTCGCACACCGACAACGTCGCCGCCGCGGCCGCGGGCAGCAACGCCGCGTGGAGCGCCCCGGTCATCGCGAGCAAGCAGAACGCTGCCCTCTTCTCCGACAAGGAGCAGATCTGGGCCGACAACGCGGCGTCCAGCCGGTTCTTCGGCAACACGTACGTCTGCTACGCCGGTTTCCGCGCCGCCGTCGGTCACGGCTTCACTCCGCAGCCGCTGTTCGTCGTGACCTCGCGTGACGGCGGCACCACCTGGACGCAGAAGCAGGTGACCCCGGCCGCGAACAACGTCACCAGCCCGCAGGGCTTCGGCCGCAGTGGGTGCACCGTCCGCACCGACTCGCACGGGGTCGTGTACGTGTTCGCGGACCAGTTCGGTGCCGGGCTCCCGGGCGCCGGCAAGATCATCATGATCAAGTCGTTCGACGGCGGGGCCACCTGGACGCGGCCGGTGAGCGTGTTCTCCACCGTCGACACCTGCAACGCCTTCGAGCCCTCGATCGGCCGCTGCGTGATGGACGGCGTGGCCGGGGCACGTGATGACCTGTCGGCGTCCCCGTCGATCGACATCGCCAACGGCGCGCCGACGGGCACTGACGCGACCAACGAGATGGTGCTGACCTGGGTGGACGGTCGCGACGGCCTGAACAACGAGCACGTCATGTTCAGCACGTCGACCAACGGCGGTGCCGGCTGGTCGGCGCTGCGCGAGGTCGAGCAGGCAGGCGATCGGGGCTACTACTCGGCGCCGGCCATCTCACCGGACGGTACCAACGTGTGGCTCGTCTACAACGCGTTCCTCGAGCCATTCAAGAACAGCACGATCGGTCCGGCGAACGACCGTCCGCTCGTCGGGGTGGTCCTGCACGCGCCGGTGACGGCAGCCGGCGTCGGAGCGTTCTCCGTGGTCCACCGCGGCGCGTCAGGCGACGCCCGCGGATCCAGCCAGAACAACCTGGCGGCGGAGTTCCTCGGCGACTACGTCTACGCGGCGGCCACCCGGACGTACGGCACGGCGGTGTGGAACGACGTCCGCAACGCGGCCGACTGCCCGGCCATCGACACGTACCGTCAGGCGCTGCACGACCAGGCGGTCGCGACCGGGACCCAGACCGCCGAGGCGGAGGAGCCCGGTGACGACGGGAACGCACCGGGCGACGCCCCGGCCGTCGCACCCGCCGTGCAGCAGGTGTGCCCGGCCACCTTCGGCAACTCCGACATCTATGGAGGCAGCTTCCCCAACCCGTGACAGCAGCGACGACGGGAGGGGCGGCGGCCTCAGCGCCCCTCCCGTGGTCGCGGATCGTCACCGCGCGATCACCCACTTGGACGACGACAGCCGCTCCGACGTGAACTACGGTGTCCCCCTTCTGGGCTTCGGTCCACAATGCCGTCTCGTTTGGTATCAGGGGGGACTGTGAAGAAGGCAATGCGGTACGCCGGAGTGCTTTCCGTCACGCTGGTCGCCGCGCTCACGGTTGTCCGGCCGGTGAGCGCGTCCGCCGCCTACGACCCGGCGCCGTGGGCCGCTTTGCTCCTGCCGGCCCCGGTCGGCTATGACCCGACCACCTCCGACACCTGCCCCGACGGCAGCGTGAATTGTGTCGACCAGACGATTACGGCGCTGGGAAACCAACTGGATCCACTGGTCGCCGACTGCGATCACAATCTGATCTTCAACTTCTTCTACTACCGCATCACCCAGGCTTTTCGCGCCGCGGTCGACGATCCCGACTACTTCCGGAGCAACGCCTACCACAACCAGCTGGACGCCGTTTTCGCCAGCTATTACTTCGCTCAGCGCAAGGCTTGGGCCAACGGCGATGTGGCCGGAGTCTCCCCAGGCTGGCAGGAAGCCTTCAGGGCCGCGGACGCCAGGACCGTGACGGGTCTCGGCGATGCGCTGCTGGCCATCAACGCCCACATCCTGCACGACGAGCCCTACTCGCTCGACCAGATGGGCTTGACCCTCTCCGACGGCCGCAGTGCCAAGCCGGACTACAACAAGGACAACGTGTGGCTCTTCGCGGCACAGGCTCCGACGCTGGCCGAGGCCGCACGCCGCTTCGACCCGACCATGGCCGGGCAGGACGGTTCCGGCGAGGCCAGCTACCAGCTGATCGCGGGATGGCGGGAGCAGGCCTGGCGCTTCGCCGAGCAACTCAAGGCCGCCGAAGTCGCCGGCGACCCGGTGGCGTACCAGGCAGTTGCCGCGGAGATCGACGCGCAGACGGTGACCAACGCGCAGGCCATCAAGGTTGCCTTTGCCGCTAGTCCGGCCCAGACAGCCGACCGCGACGCGTACTGCCTGGCTCACCACTACGACCCGTAGCGCTCCTCGGTCGCCCCAGGCGTTCAGTCGGGGCCGCGCCGAGGTCCCCGATCGGTTGGTCCGCGGTCCCACCCGCCGATCCGACCACCGGACCGCGGCACCTTGACCGGGCCAGATCGTTCAGCAATCATTGAGTCAATGACTGCTGAGCGAGGGGACCGGGGGCGACGGGCCGCGGTGCATGCCGCGCTGGGGGATCCAAGCCGGCTGGCGATCGTGGACGAGTTGGTGCTGGGCGACCGGTCGCCGGGCGAACTGGCCGAGATGCTGGGCCTGCCGTCGAACCTGCTCGCGCACCATCTCCGGGCGCTCGAGCAGGCAGGCGTGGTCGAGCGCGGACGCTCGGAGGCCGACCGGCGGCGCAGCTACGTCAGGTTGGTGCCGTCGGCGCTGGTGTCCTTGGTCCCGGCGGCGGCGCTCTCGCCGTCGCGGGTCGTCTTCGTGTGCACGCACAACTCGGCGCGCTCACAGTTGGCGGCGGCGATGTGGTCCCGGCGGAGCAGGGTCCCGGTCGCCTCGGCCGGGACACGTCCGAGCGGGCGCGTTCATCGCCGGGCGGTGTCGGTGGCGCGGCGTCACGGGTTGCGCCTGGACGAGGCGCGGACGGCGAGCGTGACCGACGTGCTGCGACCGGAGGACCTGGTCGTCGCCGTGTGCGACAGCGCGTACGAGGAGTTGGGTCCGCAGCCTGGCCGGCTGCACTGGTCGGTGCCGGACCCCGTGCGGGTCGACACGGACGCCGCGTTCGACCGGGCCTACGAGGTCCTCGAGGAGCGGGTCGGTCGGCTGCTGACGGCGGTCGGCGGCAACGACGACGAGGGGGCGAGATGACCGAGAGATCTGCCCGGACCGTCCTGGCGCCGGATCAGCAGTACGCGCTGGCGTCGGCGGCGAGGAACCTGCGCGAGCAGTTCGCCGGGGTGTTCGGGCCGGAGACGATCGAGCGGTTCCTCTACTCCAGCTACGACCAGTTCGCCGGTGTCGCGACGGTGCCGACGTTCCTGCCGCTGCTGGCCGAGCGGTTCGCCCGGCAGCGGCTGCGGGCGCTGGCACGGATCGAGGGCAAGGAGCGCGACGGCAGGCCGGTGGTGCTGTTCCTGTGCGTCCACAACGCCGGCCGCAGCCAGATGGCGCTCGGGTTCTTCCGGCACCTCGCCCACGACGCCGCGATCGCCTGGTCCGGCGGCTCGGAGCCGGGCGAGCGCGTCAACCCGGCGGCGGTGACGGCGATGCGCGAGGTCGGTATCGACATCTCCGGCGAGTTCCCGAAGCCATGGACGGACGAGGTCGTCCGAGCCGCTGACGTGGTGGTGACCATGGGCTGCGGGGACGCGTGCCCGGTGTTCCCCGGCAAGCGGTACGAGGACTGGACGCTCGACGACCCGGCCGGGCAGGACCTGGCCGCGGTCCGGCCGATCCGCGACGAGATCGAGCGCCGGGTGCGCACGCTCCTCGCCGAGTTGCACGTCCCGGCGCGGGCGTAGCTCGACGTGCGCGTGGTTGTGGTCGAGGGCAGCGACGCCGGCATCTCCGCCGGGCGCCGCCGTGAGCCGTCGCCCGCGGCCGATCGGCCGGTGCTGTGGCGGAGGCTGGCGGCCGAGGCGCTGGGCACCGGCCTGCTGGTGACCGCGGTGGTCGGGTCCGGGATCGCGGCGGCGGGCCTCTCGCCATCGGATGTCGGGTTGCAGCTGCTGGAGAACGCCGCCGCGACCGCCACGGCTCTCGCCGTGATCATCCTGCTCGTCGGACCGGTCTCCGGCGCGCACCTCAACCCGGTGATCAGCCTGGTCGACTGGTGGTTCGGGAAGGGGCGGGCAGCAGGCCTCACCCTCGGCGAGGTCGCGGCGTACGCGGCCGCGCAGGTCGGCGGCGGAATCGCCGGTGCGGTGCTGGCCAACCTCATGTTCGACCTGCCGGCGGTCGACTGGTCGGCGAAGCAGCGGTCCGGGTCGCACCTGTGGCTGGCGGAGGCCGTCGCCACCGCCGGCCTGGTCGCGGTGGTCTTCGCGCTGGCCCGCTCGGGTCGGGCTCGCCTGTCCGCCGCCGCTGTCGGCGGCTACATCGGCTCGGCGTACTTCTTCACCTCCTCGACGTCGTTCGCCAACCCGGCGGTGACCGTCGCCCGCGCGTTCACGGACACCTTCGCCGGCATCGCACCCGGTTCGGTGCCGCCGTTCGTGCTCGCGCAGGTCGCCGGCGCCGTCGTGGGCGCCTTCGTCGTCATCGTGCTCTACCCCGACGCAGGCGCCGGTGCGGGCGCCGTCGTCGTGCCGCACGACGCCGGGCAGGCCGCCGGCGCCGCCCTCGACGGCGGCGCTGCGTCTTGACGGCCGGCGGCTTTATCGTCAGGGGACGGGCGCCGACTCCCGTTCCCGTCGTACCCGAGGAGGTCGGCCGTGGCCGACGCACAGCCCGCCGTGCCGGCTGACCGGGACGCCGGGCTCGACTACCGCCGGCTGCTGTCCGGGGCCGGGTTCGGCGACGTCCGGATCCAGACGACCCACGACGCCGCCCCCGGGATCACCGCCGCCATCGTCCAGGCGACCAAGCCTGGTGCCGTGGTACGGGAGATGCGCGACGACGACTGGCCGTCCGTCGCCGCGATCTACGCCGAGGGCATCGCCACCACGAATGCCACCTTCGAGACCGAGGTGCCGTCGTGGGAGCGCTGGGATGCCGCCCACCTGCGCGCGCACCGGCTTGTCGCCGTCGACCCGGGCACCGGGGCCGCGATCGGCTGGGCGGCGGTCGCCTCGGTGTCGGACCGGTGCGCGTACGCCGGCGTGGTCGAGAACAGCGTCTACGTCGCCTCGGGCGCGCGCGGTCGCGGGGTCGGCCGGGTCCTGCTCGCCGCGCTCCTCGCGTCGACCGAGCGGGCCGGGATCTGGACCGTCCAGACCGGAGTGTTCCCGGAGAACGAGGCAAGCCTCGCCCTGCACCGCGCCGCCGGCTTCCGCGTCGTCGGCGTGCGCGAACGCCTCGGCCAGCTGCACGGCCGGTGGCGCGACGTCGTCGTCCTCGAACGGCGCAGCGCGGTCGCCGGCGCTTGAGGCGGGCCGCTGCGGGCCGTGCTGGCGTCCCGCGGTGCCCACCGGCCGGGCTGCGCCGGCAACCCGACCCTGGTGAGCTCGACCCTGAGCTGAGTACGGCGCCTCACCCTTCGAGGCTACGAGCGCGGCGGTCCCTGGAGCGCGACCGGCGACGCGGCCAGCGCCTTTCCCTTCACCTCGCCGGTCTCGAAGGGCTCCGCCATGTCGAGTACCCGCAGCAGAGCCCGCCGGCGGCGCTCCGCCCGGTCCTCGATGCCCGACAGCGAGCTGATCTCGGCGGCGACGGCTCCGGCCACCGCGGGGGCGGCGAAGGACGTCCCGTTCCACCGGGCCCACCCGGTGAACGGCGCGACCGGCCGCTCGCCCGGCTCGGCTGCGTGGCCGTGGTGCCGGCGCCCGCGGTGGTCGTCCTCCTCCGGGTGGTTCAGCGAGACGGGCCCCTCGAAGTGGACGAACGAGCTGAGGACGTCCACTCCGGGCGCCCAGATCCGCACGGGCTGCGCGTTGCTGAACCAGGCCGGCTGCCTGCTGAGGTCCAGGGCGCCGACCACGACCGTCAGCTCGTCGTCCGGAGCGATGTGTTCGGACGGGAACTGCTCCTCCGTGTTGCCGCCAGCCACCACGACGACCGTGCCGCAGGTGTCCTGCAGCCGGCGCAGCGCGTCGACGGTCAGCCGCGTCCCCTCGTCCACCTCGCCCTGCTGATCGTTCGGGGTCGGGCCGAGGGAGAGGTTGACCACGTCGGGGTCGGCGTCCACGAGGTCGTTGATGACGGCCGCGAGCCGCCAGTCGTCGGCGTCACCGTTGATGTCGATGACCCGCCGCGGGATGAGCGTGGCGGCCGGCGCGTATTGCAGGACGACGCCGGCGACGAAGGTCCCGTGGCCGACGTGGCGCGGCAGCGCCGGGCCGGACAGGTCCCAGCGCTCCACCGCGTCGTCCGGCACCGGCTCGCCGTAGCTGCCCTCGAGCCAGGGATGCCAGCTCACGCCGCTGTCCAGGACGGCCACCGCGGTGCCCCGCCCCTGCGGCATCGTGTCCTTCGCCCGCAGTCTGGGTGCCTCACCCCAGCGCGGCGGGTCGAAGGGGAGGCCGTGGACGTGGTTGGCCAACCGGAAGCGAAGCGCTGTG
This sequence comes from Mycobacteriales bacterium, assembly GCA_035636875.1. Lineage (GTDB taxonomy): Bacteria > Actinomycetota > Actinomycetes > Mycobacteriales > CADCTP01 > CADCTP01. Next base: position 7,290 of record DASPYH010000314.1, read on the forward strand.
CGCTGGAGCATCGGGGTCCTCCCGCAGCCGTCGGTGGGATACAGGCATCCTGCTCTTCTACGGTGGGAGCGTCAGCCCTTCGTGCTGATACAGGACCGGGGGCGTGCGGATGGGCGGATCGGACGGCCTGGTGGTCCGGGCGAGGGAAGCCGTCCAGCTCGCCGGCGCGGATCCCGCGCGCGCCCGCGCGCTCGCCGGCGAGGTGCTGCGGGCGGCGCCGGACGGTCTCGCCGCCGCGGAGGCGGAGCGGGCCCTGGGCATGGCGGCCCGCCGCGACCAGGACATCGCCGCCGCCGTCACCCATCTCTCCCGGTCCATCCGGATCGCCGAGCGGGCCGGAGCCCGGCAGACCGCCGGCGAGGTGCGGATCAGCCTGGCGCTGGCGCTCGCGTACCGGGGACGGATGGCGACCGCCCTCGCCGAGCTGGACCGGGCGGCCGGGGTGCTGGAGGGGCCGGTGCTGGCCCGGGTCGAGCTGCAGCGGGCGGCGGTGTGGCAGCTGCAGGGACGGGTGGACGCGGCGATCGAGGCGTACGACCAGGCCTTTCCGCTGCTGGCCCAGGCCGGTGACCTGGCCGCCCTCGCGGTGCTGCACAACAACAGGGGGCTGGTGCGGTCCCGCCGTGGTCTGCTCGCCGCCGCGGAGGCGGACCTGCGCCGGGCCGTCGAGCTGTACGGCGAGCTGGGCCAGGTCCGCGACGCGGCGGAGGCGGCGCAGAACGTCGGCCTCGTCGCCGCCCGCCGGGGCGACGTGGTGGCCGCCCTCGCCGCCTTCGACGACGTCGACCGCTACTTCGCCGGGTCCGGCAGCACGGATGCCGTCGGCCTGCTGGACCGGAGCGAGGCGCTGCTCGCCGCCCGCCTGCTGGAGGAGGCGCGGGTCACCGCCGAGCGCGCGCTCGGCGAGCTGGACCGCCGCGACCTGCGCGCGTACCTCGCCGAGATCCGGTTGATCCTGGCGCAGATCGCGCTGCTGGACGGGCGCCTGCAGGAGGCGCGGGAGCTGGCCGAAGCGGCCGCGACGGCCTTCGGGCGGCAGAAGCGGCCGGTCTACCGGGCGTGGGCGCTGGCCACCGCGGTGCGCGCCGCGTGGGCGGCCGGGGACCGCACGCCCGGGCTGCTGGCGGAGAGCGTGCGGCTGGCGCCGCGGCTGGAGGCCGCCGGCTGGACGACGGCGGCGCTGGACGCGCGGCTCGTCGCCGGCCAGATCGCGCTCTCGCTCGGCCGCCGGTCGCTGGCCCGGCGGCAGTTGACGCCGCTCGCCGACCGGCGCGGGCGGGACCCCGCGGAGGTGCGGTCCCGCGTCCTGCACGCCCGAGCGCTGCTGCACCTAGCGGCCGGCGACCGACGCCGGGCCGACGTGGCCCTGCGCGCCGGCATGGCGGCGATGGAGCGACACCGGGCGACGATGGGCGGGACCGAGCTGCGGGTGAACGCCTCGGCGCAGGCCGCCGACCTCGCCCGGCTCGGCGTGCGGCTCGCCCTGTCCGCCGGCGACCCCGGCCGGGTGCTGCGCTGGGCGGAGCGGTGGCGGGCGGGCGCGCTGGGGCTGCGACCGGTGCGACCTCCGGCCGAGCAGGACCTGGCCGCCGGCTTGGCCGAGCTCCGCCAGGTCGTCCACGCCCAGGAGGACGCGGAAGGGGACGTCCTCGCCGGGCTGCTGCGCCGGCAGGCCACGATCGAGCGCACCGTGCAACGGCTCGCCCGGCAGGCTCGCGCCGCCGACCCGTACCGGGTCAGCCAGCCGGCCCCCGCGCAGGTCCGGCGGGTGCTCGGCGACCGGGCGCTGGTCGAGTACGTCGAGTCCGAGGGCGAGCTGCACGCGGTGGTGGTCACCGAGCGGCGGCAGAGCCTGCACCGGCTCGGGCCCACCTCGCCCGTGGCCCGCTCGGCCACGATGCTCCGGTTCTGGCTGCGCCGGGTCCTGCACGGCTTCGGGTCGGCCGCGTCCCTCGCGGCAGCCGAGGAGAGCGTGCGGGCCGAGGCCGAGCGGTTGGACCTGCTGCTACTCCGGCCGCTGGCCGAGCGGCTGCAGGGGCACCCGCTGGTGATCGCCCCGACGACCGTGACGCACGCGGTGCCGTGGTCGCTGCTGCCCACGAGCGCTGGCCGGTCGGTGAGCGTGGCACCGTCGGCGGCGTGGTGGGTGCGGGCCGCCGGCGGGATGTCCACAGCCGCCGCCGCGCCGCTGGCCCGGGTGGTGCTGGCGGCCGGCCCGGACCTCCCGGAGGGCGACGGCGAGGTGCGCGACCTCGGGCAGCTCTACCCCGGAGCCCTTCGGCTGACCGGCCCGGGCGCGACGGTCGACGCGGTCGCCGCGGCCCTCGACGGCGCGGACCTTGCGCACATCGCCGCCCACGGCCGCTTCCGGACCGACCACCCGCTGCTGTCCTCCCTCCGGCTCGCCGACGGCCCGTTGACCGTCTACGACCTCGAGCGGCTGACTCGCGCACCACGCCTCATCCTGCTGGCGTCCTGCAGCGCCGCGCTGTCCGAGATCCGGCCGGGGGACGAGCTGATGGGTCTGGCCGCCGCCCTGCTCGCCCAGGGCACCACGGCCGTGATCGCCCCGCTGTTCCCGGTGCCGGACACCGCCACCCGCCCGGCCATGCTCGCGCTGCACCGGGCGCTCGGCCAGGACTCCAGTCCGCCGGCCGCGCTCGCCGCCGCCAGCGCCGCCCCCGGCGACGGTCCGAACCGGTTCACCGTTGCCGCCTTCGTCTGCCTCGGCGCCGGCTGACCGGGCCGCTGACGGGCACCGGCTCACCGGCCCCGGCTGACTGGCACCGGCTCATCGGCCCCGGCTGACCGGGCCGGCCGAACAGCACTGGGCTCACCGACCCCGGTTGACGGGCACCGGCTCGCCGGGCCCCTGCTGACCGGGCCGGCTCACCGACCCCGGTTGACGGCCGGCCGACCGGTTGACGGGGTCGGCCGACCGGCGCTGGCGGGCGGGGTAGGGGCGTCCACTCAGGACGGACGTGCGCCGGCGCCCGCTCGCCGGTCACTGGCCGAGGGCCGCGGTCACCAGCAGCGCGTTCTCCGACAGCACCGCGAGCACGTAGTTCATCCGCTCGGCGTTCGTGGTGTCGCTCCAGTGCCGGAACAGGCCGGCGGCATCCCCGAGCGGAAGCCGGCCCTCCACCTGGTGGATCTCCAGCGTGAACGAGACCGCGGTGCAGGCCTCGACGGCGCTGCGGACGATCTCGTCCACACCGGACGGTCCGTAGAGCGGGCTCAGCGACTCGCGCCCCGCGTACCAGAACGGCACCGGCAGCCGGGTGAGGAAGCTGAAGTGGTCCGCCAGGCCCGGCACGAGGGGGTGGCCGTCGTGCAGGTGGAAGTGCAGCGGCTTGTCCAGCGCCGCCAGCGTGCCGGCCAGGTGCAGCACCGCTGGCAACGCCGACGCCACCGCGGCCTGGACGTCCGCCGCGAGTTCCGGCAGCCTGGGGTCGCCCGGCTCGAGGTCGGCGAGATCGAATCCGAGGCCCGGGTGCTGGCGGGCGAACTGGCGACGCGCCTCCCGGACGCCGACGTGCCCGGTGTCGACGCACAGCGAGACCCGCTCGAAGTCCCGCAGCCGCCAGCCCATCTCGACGAACTCGCCCAGCTCGCAGCCAGCCGCGTACTCCAGGTACAACCGCGGCGGCGGGGGACCGAGCGAGGCGAGCGCCGCGTCCACCTCGGCGGCGGCCGCGACCAAGTCGTCCAGCCGTGTGGGCATGTCCGCCCGGTCGTGGACGACGAAACCGGCGACACGCCCCGCGAAGCGGCGGGCCAGCCCCGCCACCGCGTCGCGGTCGGGCTGGCGCAGGATGTCCAGCCGCCGGTCCAGGTGCACCACGGGCGGCGGGGCCTCTCGCGGCGTGAAGCCGAGCAGCCGGTCGAGCTCGTCCGGCGTGCCGGCATGCACCTCCGCGGCCAGCCCCGCCTGCTCGAACCTGAGCTGGGCCAGACGCAGCAACGCCTCGTCGCCGGCGACGCGTTGCTGGAAGAGGGCGTGCACAGCGCTGGGACCGGACGGCACGCCGACCAGTGTCGCACCCGGCGGCCCGGTCAGCCGGCGGCGACCCCGGGCAGGGCGAAGACGTGGATGGACTCGTCCTTGTCCCGCGACCTCGGCCGCTGGCCCGCCTTCGCCCGGTCGGACACCACGACGACCTCGTCGGGGGCCAGCCAGCTGACGCCTTCGACGTTGCCGTACTCGATCCTGCCCCTGCTGTCTGTCGGGAAGGCGTACGTCGTGCCGTCGTCGACCAGTTCCCAGCTGGACGCCGCGAGCCTGCCGGTCCACAGCGCGGACGACTGCTGCGAGACGACGGCGATGCGGTCGTCGACCACGGAGAGGCTGCTGTAGTCCTCGAACATGACGCTGCCCGGCAGCCGGATGGTGTGCACGCGGTGCCACCGGTCGTCGCCCTCGACGAACACGTGGATGCGGCCGCCACCGGGCCGCCGCCCGGCCGTGCCGGCGCGGCACCGGTTCCCCTCGCACAGGCCCAGCAGGTGGGTCCGACCCGCCCGGCGCACGCAGGTCAGCCCTTCCAGGCCCTTGTTCGGCCGGTCCAGCGGCAGGTCAAGCCACCGGCTGTGGCGTCCGCGAAGGTCCTCGTCGAGCTCCTGCACCTTCGCCATGAAGACCCCGGGCGCGTACGCCTCCGCTTCGACCAGGAGGAAGAGACGGCCGGTCGCCGGGTCCCGGGCTATGTCCTCGTACCCGACCCCGCCCGGCGACCGGCGCACCAGCCTGTTGTCAGGGGAACCCGGGGTGAGGGTCCAGCCGATCCGGGCCACGTGCGGGACGTTGTCGAAGATCACCATGAACCCGCCGGGGCGGGCCAGCACGCCGCTCGCCTCGAGCCGGCGGTGCCCGTCGGCGGCGGCACCCAGCAGGTCCCGGACCTTGGCCTCGCGCAGCAGCTCGAGCGGCAGCGGGCCGTGCTCCGCGCGGGCGGCGAGGCTCACGGCTGGCCCGGCAGCGGCTCCGGCACCCCGGAGAACCTCGCCCCGCTCGCCCCACTCGGATGGGTCCGGCGCAGCGCGGCCAGCTGCTCCCGCGCCCGGTCGTGCCGCATCCGCACGTAGTGGTGGATGCCGAGGATCATGGCGTTGCCGTGCCGCAGCTCCTGCTGCCCGAAGCCGCTGCGGTAGACCTCGTGGTTGGTGAACTGCCGGCCGGTGAACGGCACGCCGTGCGGGCTGTCCAACTCCAGGTAGGCCGCCCGGCTCACCCGATCCCACAGGCCGCCCCCGCTGTCGCAGCCGGTGACCGCGTCGATCGCGGGCGGGTTGAAGACCGTGTGCCGGGACGCCGACACGCCGGCCTGCCGGAAGAGCCGCCACGCCAGCGCCTCCCGCATCTGCGCCGGGTCGTTGTACATCGCCTTGAGGTTCAGGCAGGACATGCCGCCGACCCGGTCGTCGCCGCCGTCGACGTCGAGGTCGACCTTCCAGGACCGCTTCGGCGCGCGCAGCGTGCGGTTGCCGCTGTTGGTCAGCGAGAACCTCCCGGTGTCGAGCAGCACGCCGTCGCCCGGCGGCGGCAGGTGCCGGCCGTCGTGCGGGTCGGTCGCCCACACCCGCAACCGGGCGCCGCGCGGCGCGACGACCGGCCGCTCCGGCCGGAGCCGGTCCGCGGGCCACCCGCCAATGTCGGCCAGGTACATGTCCCGGCCGAAGAACTCGCCCTGCGCCGTGCCTCTGTCGAGGACCTGTGCCTCGCCCATGCGTCCCCCCGTTGCCATCGTCCCTGCCCGGAGAGAGCGCCATACCGGGATCCGAGATACATCTCGGTCGGCCGAGACACATCGAGTGCGCGATCCTCGGCAAGGCGCTGCGGTCTCCGCCACGACAGCGGTGGGAGCGTACTGCAGGAGGAGGCCGCGGTCGCGGAGGCGAGCCGCCACTGGGACTCGCGGCGACGCGGGCGGGAGCGGACTACGCCGAGGGGTCGGCCTGGTTGACCCAGGGCGGCGGACCGTCCGGGATCAGTTCGTGGACGTCGAGCAGCACCCCGGCGTCGACGCCCAGCCGCTCACCGCTCGCCGCCGCGATCCAGGACAGGAACGGCGCGGGGTCGAACGCCCCGCCGCCCAGTCCCTCCAGGTATGCCCCGTGCGCTCGCAGCGACGCGATGCCCCGCTCGACGAAGCCCGTCACGTCGACGCCGTGGGTCGGCTCGGACGCGCCGGCGAAGCACACGTAGCGCACACCGGTCCACGGCTGGAGGCCCTCCTCGACGAGCTCCGGGAAGATCCACCGGTTGCCCGCGTCGCGTGCGGCGTCCAGGGTCGCCAGCCCGACGGCGCGGTGGTCTGCCTGGTTCGTGATCCCGCCGACCATGCGCTCGGTGAACGCCCCGCCGAGCACGAGCTCGGGTCGGTGCCGGCGGACGGCCCGGGTGATGTCCCGGCGCAGCGCCAGGCCGTACTCGACGACGCCGTCGCGGTGGTCCAGGAACTCGACCTCCTCGACGCCGACCTCCCGTGCCCCGTCGCGCTCCTCCCGTTCCCGCAGCCGACCCGCCTCGGCGGGGTCCATCCCGTCGATGCCGGCCTCGCCCCGGGTGGCGATCAGGTAACTGACCTGCTTCCCCTGCGACGTCCAGCGGGCGATGGCCGCCGCCACGCCGTACTCCAGGTCGTCCGGATGGGCGGCGACGCAGAGGGCGCGCTGCCAGTCCTCGCGCAGCGTCGGCAACGGCGGTGGTGGTCCGGGCACGCCGAGATGCTAAGGCCGGGCGACCGATGCTGGCGACCCGGGATGCCGATCGTGCCCGGAGCATGCGACCTCGGTGGGGGCACCGCCGGTCGCTCACGGTGGGCGCCTCGCGGACGGGTGTCACGCGCCTGCTTGCTGGCTGGGGCGGCCGGCGGGGGAGTCGGGGTGATCGAGGGAGATCAGGCCGAGCTTGAGCAGGCGGGACCGGACGGCGTTGGTGCTGCGGCCGTGCGCAGCGGCGATCTCGGCGGCGGGAGTGCCACCGGCCCAGGCCGTCCTCAGCCGCTCCTCTTCCTCGTCCGACCACGGACGGCCGGCGTTGGGGCGGCCGCGGCGCGCCTCCTGCGCCGCACGCGTCGGCGGGACCGCCGGCAATGCGTGCAGGTGCGCCAGGCCGCGCAGCACCTGCCCGAGCATCCGCTCTGCCGGCGGCAGCAGGCTCGGCGGCAGCCGCAGCGCGCCCTCGCCGACGACGTCACCGGCGTCGTCGCAGACGGTGAGCTCGACGTGCAGCACGCCGCCGGCTTCCGACCGGGCCGCCACGTCGACCACGTGGGCGCCCGTACGGGACTCCGCGCGGTAGTCCACCACCGCATCCATCTGCGACCTCCACACCCTCCGGGACGACCCCGACATCCCACCAGGTTGGGCGTCGCCCCCGCTGCGGCTGTCCACAGGCTGCGGCGGCGGAGGAATGCGTCGGTGTCACCCGGGTAGGGCCCCGCGCGTCACCCACCGGACGAGTGGCAGGAGCATGCGATGCGCGGCAGCGACGACCACGGCACCTCGCAGCGTTCGGGCAGGTCGAACCGGCGCCGGATGGCCGCAGCCGCCGCGGCCGTTCTCGGGATAACCGCGCTCGGCGTGCTGGCCGCGGCTCGCCTGAGCAGGCGGGTCCGGCTCAGCCGGGTTCCGCCGGGCGACGGCGCGATCCGGGTCGAGTCCCGGGTCACCGTCAACCGGACGCTCGAGGAGGCGTACGCCTTCTGGCGCGACCTGTCCCGGCTGGCCAGCTTCATGACGCACCTCGAGTCGGTCAGCGAGTCGGCCAGCCCCGACGGCGACCGCCGGTCGCACTGGACCGCCGGCGCCCCCGGAGGCGGGACGGTCGAGTGGGACGCCGTGCTCGTGCAGGACGTCGTGGGCGAGCTGATCTCCTGGCGCTCGGTCGAGGTCGCCGAGGTGACCAACTCGGGCGCCGTCCGGTTCCGTACCGCCCCGGGCGGGCGCGGCACCGAGGTCCTGGTCGAGCTCGTGTACGAGCCGCCTGCCGGACCCGTTGGCGCGACCGTGGCAACGCTGCTGGGCGAGGAGCCGCAGCAGCAGCTCGTGGACGACCTGCGCCGGTTCAAGCAGATCATCGAGACCGGCGAGGTGGTGCGGTCCGAGGGCAGCCCGGAGGGCACCCGGGCCGGCCGCCTGCTCCGCCAACGTCCCGCCCAACCGGTCGCCTGACGAGCCCGAAGGGAACCCCGTGAGAGCGAACTGCTGGATGGGTCGGACCAAGGTCAAGGTGCGCACCGTGCCCGACCCGAAGATCCTCAACGCCCGGGACGCGATCGTGCGGATCACCTCGACCGCGATCTGCGGGTCCGACCTGCACCTGTACGACGGCTACGTGCCGACCATGAAGAAGGGCGACATCCTCGGCCACGAGTTCATGGGCGAGGTCGTCGAGGTGGGCCCCGCGGTGGACACGCTCCGGGTCGGTGACCGGGTGGTCGTGCCGTTCCCGATCGCCTGCGGCGCCTGCATGGCCTGCCAGCGCGGGCTGTTCTCGATCTGCGAGAACTCCAACCCCAACGCCGAACTGGCCGACCGGATCATGGGCCACTCTCCGGCCGGCATCTTCGGCTACTCCCACATGCTCGGCGGCTTCGCCGGTGGGCAGGCCGAGTACGCGCGGGTCCCGTTCGCCGACGTCGGCCCGATCAAGATCGAGGACGGCCTGCCGGACGAGCAGGTGCTGTTCCTGTCCGACATCCTGCCGACCGGCTTCATGGGCGCGGACATGGCCGTCTCGCCCGGCGACGTGGTCGCCGTCTGGGGCGCCGGTCCGGTCGGCATGTTCGCGATGGCGAGCGCGGTGATGTTCGGCGCGCAGCGGGTGATCGCGATCGACCGCTTCGACTACCGGCTCCGCCGGGCCGCCGAGAACACCGGTGCCGAGACGATCAACTACGAGGAGGTCGACGTCGCGGATGCGCTCGACGAGATGACGGCGGGGCGTGGCCCGGACGCGTGCATCGACGCCGTCGGCATGGAGGCGCATCACGCCAACCCGGCGATCGACAGGTACGACCGGGTCAAGCAGGCGGCGAGGCTGGAGACCGAGCGGCCGCACGCGGTCCGGGAGGCGATCCTGACCTGCCGCAACGGAGGCACGGTGGCGATCATCGGCGCCTACGCCGGCTACATGGACAAGTTCCCGATCGGCCCGCTGATGAACCGGTCGCTGACGATCCGGACCGGGCAGTGTCACGTGCAGCGCTACATGCGGCCGCTGCTCGACCGGATCCGGGCCGGGGACATCGACCCGAGCTTCGTGATCAGTCACCTGCTGCCACTCGAGGAGGCGCCGCGCGGGTACGAGATGTTCAAGAACAAGGAGGACGGCTGCACGAAGGTGGTGCTCACGCCGTAGCCGACAGGCTCTTCGCGCCGCCGGCCCGGGGAGACCTCTGCGGCCTTCGTGACGGTGTACCGGTCTGGGTGACCCACCGCCGTACACCATGAGGTGTACGGTCACGCCGTGACGCGCACGA
>DASPYH010000315.1:0-5443 GCA_035636875.1 Mycobacteriales bacterium
GCGGGCCAAGGCGACCAAAGCCGTCGCGGCGCAGCAGATGGCGCGCCGGGCCGAGCGGCTGCTGGCCGGCACGGAGGGCGAGCGGAAGACCGACCGGGTCGCCCGGGTCCGCTTCCCGACCCCGGCGCCGTCCGGCAGGACGCCGCTGACCGCGGATGGGCTGTCCAAGTCGTACGGCTCGCTGGAGGTCTTCACCGACGTGTCGCTGGCCGTCGACCGCGGTTCCCGGGTGGTGGTGCTCGGCCTGAACGGGGCCGGCAAGACCACTCTGCTGCGGTTGCTGTCCGGGCTCGAGCCGGCAGACACCGGCGAGGTGGTCCCCGGGCACGGCCTGCGGCTCGGCTACTACGCCCAGGAGCACGAGACGCTCGACGTGGACCGGACCGTGCTGGAGACGATGCGCTCCTCGGCGCCCGACTTCGCCGACGGGCAGATCCGCCGGGTGCTCGGCGCGTTCCTCTTCTCCGGCGAGTCGGTCGACCAGCCGGTCGGCACCCTGTCCGGCGGGGAGAAGACCCGGCTGGCGCTGGCCGCGCTGGTCACCTCCGGAGCGAACGTGCTGCTCCTGGACGAGCCGACCAACAACCTCGACCCCGCGTCGCGCGAGCAGGTGCTCTCCGCGCTCAGGACGTACGCGGGCGCGGTGGTCCTGGTGACCCACGACGAGGGCGCGGTGCGCGCGCTCGGCCCGGAGAAGGTGATCCTGCTGCCCGACGGGGTCGAGGACGCCTGGTCCGAGGACCTCGCCGACCTCGTCGCGCTGGCCTGATATTCCGGTTAGCGGGATCGTGCTGGGCCAGTCGAGTGGTGCTGATCGCTGCCCTGGGTGATCATGGGGTAGCTGGGGGGAACAAACCCCTGGTAGACCCCACACCCACGGCGACGGAGGGTCGAGGAGTGGCGACAGACCTCAAGAAGGGCGCCCGGATCACCGGACAGGCCCGGGACAAGCTCGCGGCCGACTTGCGCAAGAAGTACGACTCGGGGGCGAGCATCCGTGCCCTGGCCGAGTCGTCCGGGCGGTCGTACGGGTTCGTGCACCGGATCCTGACGGAGTCGGGCACCACGCTGCGCGGCCGCGGCGGGGCGACCCGGCGCAAGAAGAAGTAGCGCTGAGCGCGCCGGACACGGGGAAGCATCCGCAGTCGGGGACGGCCGCCGGCGAGTGGGCCGGGATCCGGGTGGAGCGGTCCGGACCGGTGGCGACGGTCGTGCTGGACCGGCCGGACCGGCTCAACGCGCAGACGCCGCACACCTGGGCCGCGCTGCGGGAGGCGGGCCGCTCGCTGCCCGGCGACGTCCGGGTGGTGGTGGTCCGTGGCGAGGGGCGTGCCTTTTCCGCGGGGCTGGACCGGGCGATGTTCAGCCCGGACGGTGTCCCCGGGGCGATGGGCCCGGCCGAGATCGGCGGCATGCCGGCGGCCGAGGCCGACGCCGTGATCCGCGGCTTCCAGGAGGGCTTCGGCTGGCTGCGCCGGCCGGACCTGGTCTCGGTCGCCGCGGTGCAGGGGCACGCGGTCGGCGCCGGCTTCCAGCTCGCGCTCGCCTGCGACCTGCGGGTGCTCGCCGACGACGCGCAGCTGTCGATGGCGGAGACCGGGCTCGGCCTGGTGCCCGACCTCGGCGGCACGGCGCCGCTGGTGGAGACCGTCGGCTACTCCCGCGCGCTCGAGCTGTGCGTGACGGGGCGGCGCGTCGGCGCGGCGGAGGCGCTGCGGCTCGGGCTCGCCACGGTGGTGGTGCCGCGCCCGGAGCTCGAGGCTGCTACCGCTGACCTGGTGGCCGCCCTGCTCGCCGCTGCCCGGGACGCGGTGGTGGAGACCAAGGCGCTGCTGCTCGGGGCCGCCGGTCGCTCCCGGGACGAGCAGGAGGCGGCCGAGCGGGCGGCCCAGCTTCGCCGGCTGCGCGATCTGGCCGGGCCTGGCACGTCGTCGGCGGCGGGGTGACCCTCGGGCCGAAATCCGCTGTGAGCGGAGCGGGGGAAGCCGGGCGGTCCGGACCGCGTTCGTCCGCGCAGGAGGGATGCGCATGACGATGCCCGGAGGGCACGCAGCCTGGCAGATGATGAGGTCGTACCGGCAGGACCCGTCGGTGGCGGCGAAGAAGCTCGCGCCCGGCACCGCCCGGCGAATCGCCGGCTTCGCCGCGCCGTACCGCAAGGAGCTCGCGGTCTTCCTCGTCGCCGTGGTGGCCAGCGCGCTCGTCGGCGTGGTCACCCCGGTGCTCGCCGGACGGATCGTGAACGTGATCAGCAGGCCGTCGGGCGCCGCCGGCACCGTGGTCAGGATCGCCCTGGTCATCGGCGGGCTCGCGATTCTCGACGCGGCGCTGTCCCTGGTCCAGCGCTGGTACTCCGCGCGCATCGGCGAGGGCCTGATCTACGACCTGCGGACCAGGGTCTTCGATCACGTGCAACGGATGCCGCTCGCGTTCTTCACCCGCACCCAGACCGGTGCGCTGATCAGCCGGCTGAACAACGACGTGCTCGGCGCCCAGCAGGCGTTCACCTCGACCCTGTCCGGGGTCGTCTCCAACGTCATCGGGCTGGTGCTCACCGCGGCCGTGATGTTCACGCTGTCCTGGCAGATCACCGTGCTGTCGCTGGTGCTGCTGCCGCTGTTCGTGCTGCCGGCCCGGCGGGTGGGGGCCCGGCTGCAAGAGATCACCCGGGAGTCGTACGGCCTGAACGCGTCGATGAACGCGACGATGACCGAGCGGTTCAACGTCTCGGGCGCGCTGCTGGTCAAGCTGTTCGGCCGCCCCGCGGAGGAGTCGCGCTCGTTCTCCGACCGGGCGTCGCGGGTGCGGGACATCGGCGTGGTCTCGGCGATGTACGCGCGGACGTTCTTCGTCGCGCTCACCCTGGTCGCCGCGCTGGCCCAGGCGCTGGTGTACGGCCTCGGGGGCTGGTTCACGCTGACCGGCCGGCTGAGTGCCGGCACCGTGGTCACGCTGGCCCTGCTGCTGTCCCGGCTGTACGGCCCGCTGACCGCGCTGTCGAACGTCCGGGTGGACGTGATGAGCGCGCTGGTGTCGTTCGAGCGCGTCTTCGAGGTGCTCAACATCTCGCCGATGGTCGCGGACCGCCCGGACGCGGTCGCGCTGCCGGCCGGGGCGCGCTCGATCGAGTTCGACGACGTGCACTTCTCGTACCCGACCGCGTCGGAGGTGTCCCTGGCCTCGCTGGAGGACGTGGCCGTGCTGGACCAGGCACCGTCCCAGGAGGTCCTGCACGGGGTGTCGTTCACCGCTCGCCCGGGCGAGCTCGTCGCGCTGGTCGGGCCGTCCGGCGCCGGCAAGACCACGATCAGCCAACTGGTGCCGCGGATCTACGACGTGCGCTCCGGTGCGGTCCGGGTCGGCGGCCAGGACGTCCGGGACGTGACGCAGGAGTCGCTGCACGCCGCGATCGGCGTCGTCACCCAGGACGCGCACCTGTTCCACGAGACGATCGGCGACAACCTGGGCTACGCCCTGCCCGACGCGACCGAGGCGCAGATGTGGCAGGCGCTGGAGGCGGCGCAGGTCGCCGACCTGGTCGCCTCGCTGCCGGACGGGCTGGCCACCGTGGTCGGCGACCGGGGCTACCGGCTGTCCGGCGGGGAGAAGCAGCGGCTGGCGATCGCCCGGCTGCTGCTCAAGGCACCGTCGATCGTGATCCTCGACGAGGCGACGGCCCATCTGGACTCCGAGTCGGAGGTGGCGGTGCAGCGGGCGCTGGCCGCGGCCCTGTCCGGGCGGACGTCGCTGGTCATCGCGCACCGGCTGTCCACCGTGATCGGCGCGGACAAGATCCTGGTCGTGGACGGCGGCCGGATCGTCGAGTCGGGCACGCACGCCGAACTGCTGGCCGCCGGCAACCTGTACGCCGACCTCTACCGGACCCAGTTCGAGCGGCAGGCGGCCAGCCGCCCCGAACCGGACGAGCTGGCAGGGGATCTCGATCCGGACAGCTCCGCCGCACCTGCGGCGGCGAGTCAGCCCGAGCCGGTGACCAGAGTCAGCTGACCGCTCACCACGCGCGCATCATCCCGCCGTCGACCGGGATCATCGAGCCGGTCAGGTACGACGCGGCGGGGGAGAGCACGAAGGCGGCGATCCGGCCGAACTCCACCGGCTCGCCGTAGCGGCGCAACGGGATCCCGGCGATGTTGCGCTCCCGCGCCGCGGCCGGGTCGCCGGTCGCCGCGTTCAGCTCGACGGTGCGGTCGGTCGCGATCCGTCCGGGCAGCAGGCCGTTGACCCGGATCCCGCGCGGGCCGAGCTCGTCGGCGAACGTCTTGGCCAGGCCGGCGAGCCCGGGACGCAGACCGTTCGAGATCGCCAGGCCCGGGACCGGGCAGCGCACCGAGCTGGACAGCACCCAGGCGATCGAGCCGCCCTCGTCGCCGAGCGCGCCGACGACCCGCCGGGTCAGCCGGAGCGTGCCGAGGTAGATCGAGTCGAACGCGGCCCGCCAGGCGTTCTCGTCGGTGTCCATCGCGGTCCCCGGAGTCGGTCCGCCGACGCTGACGAGCGCGCCGTCCAGGCCGCCGTACGCCGAGTGGGCCCCCTCGACCAGCCGCTGCGCGCCGGCCGCGTCGGCGATGTCGGCCACCACGCCCACCGCGTGCGCCGGCCCGCCGAGCTCCTGCGCGGCCCGCTCCACCGCGGTCTCGTCCCGGGCGCTGAGGACCACCCGCGAGCCCTCGGCGACCAGCACCTCCGCCGCCGCCCGGCCGAGGCCGCGCGAGCCGCCGCTGACCACGTACACCCGTCCCGCCAGTCCCAGGTCCACGGCCCGCATCCTGCCCGCTCCGGACCGCTGGGACACCGCCGCCCGTCGCGGGACCTCCCTCTAGTCATGCGGCGCCGGGCTCGACATGCGCCACCGTCATCGTGGACGCGCCGCCAGGGGTCCCGGCCAGGGCGACCAGCGCCTGGTCGAGCCCGAGGCGATCAAGCTGGTCATCGAGCAGATGGAGGCCATGGCGCCGCGCTACTCGGCATGATGGCCGCGCTGGGCGGACGCCAGCCCTCCCGCGACCACATCGGGGTGGCCGCTCAGACGGGCAGCAGGTCGACTTTGTATTGCCTGATATGGGTGTCGCGGCTCGCGAGAGTCAAGCCCTCGCACTGCGCCTGGGCTACCAGCATGCGATCGAAGGGGTCGCGGTGGATGGGCGGAAGCCGCCCGGCCACGATCGCTGGACGGCACGCAGCCGGTCGATCCAGGTCACTGCTCCACCCTGCCCGAGATCCGGGCTCCTCATGGCCGGCGGGCCGGTCCGGTAGACTGATCACGTCGGCGGTCACCGCACCGCCGCTCTCCGCGGGCGAGCCGCCCGCCAGGTCGCCGGGCACAGGTCCACGGGCGGCCACACCGATCCTCTGGAGTGCTCCCGCTTGACCCGCCCTGCCCGCCGTCCTCGCACGGCGCAGTCCTTCACGTCCTCGTCCCGCC